>NZ_JBSFBM010000011.1:0-44702 GCF_053592955.1 Micromonospora sp. NPDC002411
AGGACCTCACCCAGACGACGCTGGCCAAGGTGTACGCCAACTGGAGCCGGGTCCGCCGGGCCGACGACCCCCACGCGTACGCCCGCAAGGTACTGCTGCGCTGCATGATCGACCAGCAGCGGCGTCGTTCCAGCCGCGAGTTGGCGATGTCGGCGCCGCCGGATCGGGGCGAGGAACATCCGGCCGAGCTGCGTATGACGTTGCTGGACGCGGTCGCCACCCTGCCGTTACGGGATCGGGCGATCATCGTCCTGCGCTACTGGGACGACCTGAGCGTGGAGGCAACTGCCGAGGTGGTGGGCGTCTCCACCGCCGTCGTCAAGAGCCAGAGCATGCGCTCCCTCGACCGCCTGCGCCAGTTGCTCGGCGAGACCCGTTCCGAGTTGTTCGCCGAGGAACGCCATTGACCGGTCCCGTCTGCGGCCGGGGTGCGACGGCTCCGAGGGCTCCGGGGTCGAACGGCACCCGCCGCTTCGGTGAAGCGGCGGCGAGCGTGCCACTCGTCGCCGTCCGAGGCGTGACCTGCGGTGGCAACTATCTGCGTTGGGGAGGTTCCGTGTCCGTATCGAGCAGCGGGGCGTGCCGAGGCCGGAGTCGCGGCAGAGGTCGCGGCTCGATCGCTGTCGTACCGGTGGTCCTGTCGGCGTTGGTGGTGATGGCCACCGGGTGTCAACGGTCGGAGCCCGGCGCCGACCCCGACGAGCGACACACCGCGAGCGCTGAGCCGGGCGGTCCGGGCATGCTGCTGGGGGCGGGGGATTTGGGTTCGAACTGGCACGAGGACGACGTTCGTGCCGGTCTGCCGCCCTGGCCGTGGGAACAGAACGACTGCCCCGACTATCAGAGCAGCGACTACGCGGCGAAGTCGCACCGACTCGCCGCCTCGGAGCGCTACTACCGGCCGTCGGACGGCTCGTCGTTGGCCCACCACGTGGTGGAGACGTACGAACCGGGGTGGGCCGAGCGGAATGTCGATGACGTTCGTCGGGTCCTGCAGCGGTGCGCGAGTTACCTGGTCCAAGGGGCGCGCGTTTCCTTCGAGGTCGTCGATCCCCGCTATCTGGGGGACGCCGGCATCCTCATCCGCGGCCGCATCGAGCGCGCCGGCAGGCCGAATACCGTCACGTACGTCGTGATGCTGAGACGAGGCGAGACGGTCTCGACGGTCCGGGTGCCCGAGCTGGGGAGCCAGGCTGCGCTGGATTCGATCGCGGCGAAGGCGGTGGCCCGTCTTGGCTGAGCGGGGAGGTCGGCAGCTGCCACGCCGTTGGGTCCTCTCCGCGGTCACCATGTCTCTGGCGGGTGTCGCGACGGCTGCCTTCGGTGCCACACGCGCTCGCGACGGCGGGGGAGCCGGCCCGTCGCACGGTCCTTCTCCGGCCAGTCCGATCCCCACGACACCGGCCATCGACCGGGTCGCCGAGGCGCGGACGCGTATCGAGGCCTACGTGGAGCGGTACGACGGTCACCTGGCGGTGGCGGCACTGGATCGACAGGGCACGGCTGCGGTGGCGGTCGGTGCCAAACGGTTCGAGACGGCCAGCATCGTCAAGGTCGACATCCTCGCGGCCCTGCTGCTGCGCCAGAAACCGGCGGGCAAGGCCCTGAGTTCCGACACCAGGCGACTGGCCGAAGCCATGATCGTGTCCAGTGACAACGATGCGGCGGTGGCGCTGTGGCAGCGGATCGACGGCTCGCGCGGCCTCACCGCCGCGAACCGCGCACTCGGTCTGCGGGAGACCAGGCCCAGTTCACACTGGGGCCTCACCACGACCACGGCTGCCGACCAGCTCCGTCTGCTGACCGCGTTGACATCGCCGACGGGACCGTTGACCCCGCAGGACCGTACCTTCGTCATGGGCCTCATGAAAAAGGTGATCCCCGAGCAGCGATGGGGAGTCACCGCCGGGCGGGAGCCGGGCAGTGCTTCCGTGTACGTCAAGAACGGTTGGGACACCGCTGACGTCGACGGTGGTCGCTGGCTCGTCAACAGCATCGGACGGATCGTCGAGGCCCGTCATGACTGGCTGATCGCCGTACTCTCCGACCACCACGTCAGTCAGAAGGAGGGCATCCGCGTCGTCGAGCAGGCCGCCACCTACGTGCTCAAGGAGATGCGCGCCGCCACCGCTGGCGACGGTTCGTCGCAGGGTTAGCTCTCCGCCCCTGGGTAGCGGCCCGCCGAGCGGCTTTCGGATTTCGCTGACAGAGGTCTCATCCGTGCTGGATATTGGTGCTGTACCGCCCTCCGAGGCCCGGATCCCGGGCCGTCACGGGGCTGCGAGTGAGACACCCCGTCGAACGTCCACGCCGCCTACGCACGTGTGGTGACGTCAGCGGCAGGGGGCTTCCGAAAGGTGATGCCGAATGACCGCTGCACCTGACTCGCCCGGCCAGAAGGCAGGGCTGCCCACTGTTGTGTTCGTCCATGGGGCGTTCGCCGATTCGTCGAGCTGGAACGGGGTGATCGCCAACCTCAAGCGTCGAGGCTACCCGGCCATGGCCGTCGCCAACCCGCTGCGTGACGTGCAGCAGGACGCCGCCTATGTTCGTTCCGTCGTGGACAGCATCGAGGGTCCGGTCGTCATGGTCGCTCATTCCTATGGCGGAATCGTGATAACCGAGGCTGCGGATGGTGCCGCGAACGTGAAGGCTCTGGTGTACGTCGCCAGCGTCAGCCCGGACGTCGGCGAAAGCGTGCTCGACCTGATCTCGAAGTATCCCGGGAGTGAACTCGGTACCTCCATCAAGATGGTTCCGTTCCGTCTTCCCGACGGGTCGACGTCCATGGAGCAGTACATCGAAACGGACAAGTTCCCGGCGGTGTTCGCCGCCGACGTCGACCCCGACCTCGCTGCGCTGATGGCGGTCACGCAGCGGCCCGCCGCGCAGAGCGCCCAGACGGGATCCGTGACCAAGACTGCCTGGAAGTCCATCCCGTCGTGGACCCTGATCAGCAAGCAGGACAAGGGCATTCCGCCGGACCTGCAACGGTTCATGGCCGACCGGGCCGGGTCCACCACGATCGAGGTCGACGGGTCCCACGCCGTGGCGGTCTCTCAACCAGGCCAGGTCGCCGACCTCATCGACACCGCCGCCCGCGCGACCGCCGGCTAGGTGCCCTTCTCGATCACCTCGTCGATCGCAAGGACGGCGGGCGGTCGTGACGACGCCGTGCGGTGATCAGACGACCGGAGCGTCAAGCAGAGTGCGGTCACCGTCGAAGCCGTGGTTCAGCGGTACGAGCGGGCGGACCCGGCGTTCACGCCGAGCCCGCCCACTTCAGTGCGCCTGTTCAGGGATCTCGTCCTCGAACGTGCCGACCTGCACGCCCTCGGACACGTCGTTCGCCGGGCGCGGCATGGTCGTCATGCGAGAGGCGTGACCCGGAATTGCTGGTTGGTCTGGCTGTGGCAGTCGTAGAGCTGGATCTGGGCGCCGTTGGCCGTGCTCCAGACGTCCAGGCATCGACCGGACTGCACGTTGCTGATGGTGCCGTTGGAGTTGACGTTCCACTGTTGGTTGGTCTGGCTGTGGCAGCTGTAGATCTGCACCGCTGCCCCGTTGCCGGTGCCTGCCGCGTCGAGGCACATGTTGCCGTACACCTGGAGTTGTTTGCCCGAGGTGTAGGTCCAGGCCTGGTTGGTCTGCTTGTTGCAGTCGTAGAGCTGCACTCTGGTGCCGTTGGTGGTGGCCGCGTTCGGCACGTCGACGCACCGGCCGGACTGCGCGCCGACGATCTCGCTGGCCGAGCCCGGTGGGACGGTGGGGGTGGGGCCCGGCGTGGTGGGCGTGGGGGTGGTGCCGGGGCCCGCGCTGTTCAGCGCCTCCAGGGTGGCCGTGTAGGCGGCCTTTTTGTTGCCGTTGCACTCGAAGAGCAGCGGGGTGCCACCGGAGCGCCACGAGTCGCAGTCCCGCACGCCCCAGACCGTGAGCCCGTTGCAGCGAGCCACGGCGAGACAGTCGTTGACCACGCTGCGGTAGGTGTTGGCCTGCGTCGTGCCCGAGCCCTCGATGTCCAACTCGGTGATCTGCACGTCCACCCCGAGGGCGGCGAAGCTCGACAGCGTCGTGCGGTAGTTGCTGTTGTACGGCGAGTTGGCGTTGAAGTGCGACTGGAACCCGACGCAGTCGATCGGCACGCCACGCGACTTGAAGTCGCGCACCATGTTGTACACGGCCTGGGTCTTGGCCCAGGTCCAGTTGTCGGTGTTGTAGTCGTTGTAGCAGAGCTTCGCGTCCGGGTCCGCCGCGTCGGCGGCACGGAAAGCCGCCTCGATCCAGTCGTTGCCGGTGCGCTGGAGGTTCGAGTTACGACGGGCCCCGCTGTTGCCGTCCTCGAACGCCTCGTTCACCACGTCCCACGAGTAGATCTTGCCCTTGTAGTAGCCGGCCACGCGGCTGACGTGGTTGAGCATCGCGCTGCGCAGCGCGGAGCCTTCCATGCTCTGCATCCAGCCGGGCTGCTGCGAATACCAGGCCAGGGTGTGGCCGCGGACCTTCCAGCCTCGGGAGAGCGCGTGGTTCACGATCCGGTCCGCGTTGCCGAAGGTGAAGTTGTTCTGCTGCGGCTCGGTCGCGTCGATCTTCATTTCGTTCTCGGGAGTGATGCTGTTGAACTCCCGATTCAGGATCGTCGTGTACGCGCTGTCGTTGAGCTTGTTCGCGGCGACGGCGGCACCGAAGTACCGGCCGGACTGGGCCGCGGCGGCTCCGAGGGTGGTCTCGGCGGCCTGGGCGAGGTTGGGCAGCAGCGATACGACCAGGGCCGCAACTATCGCAGCAGTTCCGGAAAGTACGAGCGTTCTTGCTCGGAAACGTCGGGTGGGACGGGTCCGGGGAGCCATGGTGATCCTCCAGTGGTGGGATGGGGAACATCTGTCGCTGGTCGGGTGGAACGGCCTCTTCGGACGGTGGCGGTGCCGATGTCGAGCTCGTCTGACCGGGCTGGGCGTGACATCGGGCGTTCACCTTGGCTGAGTCGGTTGGAGCGACCTGACCAGCGGATAGAGGGTTGCGATGGGTGGGCCCGGTCGCCTGGCCGATGTGGTGGCGGGCGCTGGGCGCGGCTGCACGGTGGGTGTTGCCACGGGACGGTGGGTGGCTCGGTGGTCGGTGTGGCACCTCCAGCGGGAAAATGATCATGTTAACGTTCACACTCATCGATGGCCTTCAGGCTGGCAGAAAATTCCAGGGATATCAACCGGTAGTTTCGGGCCTGTTGCGATCTGGCGGCTGGGCTGCGGATCTCTGGCCGCGCAACGACAAGGACGCCTGACCTCAAGATGTGGTCAGGCGTCGGCCCTGCTCGGGTGCTGCGACGCCGGATGCGCTCCGGCCCAGGACGCCAAACGCCCTGGGCCGGAGTGTTGCCGCGTCGCTGATCAGGCGATTCTGATGTCGCTGCACCACATGTAGGTCTGGTCCATGTGGGACGCCTTCCAGATCACGAACAGGATGTGGTTCCCGCTGCGTCCGGACGCCGAGACGTTGAACGAGATGTTCTGCGCCGGCGCGTACCGCCCGGTCGTCGCGACCAGGTCGAGGTTGCCCCAGCCGAGCTGCTGCGTGGCCGGGTTGAAGCCCTGCTTGGTGACGTACACCCGGAAGTAGTCAGCTCCGTGGCTGGCCTGGTCGTACAGCTGGACAGTGAAGTTGCTGCTGACGGTCGTCGCCTTCCAGGCTCCCAACTGGTTGAGGGAGTTGTTCCGGGAGAGGCCGTTGCTGCACAGCTGTCCGTCCGGGGTGCGGGCCTGGAACTGGCCGGCGAGGCCATCGCGCAGCTGGCTCATCCAGTTCCACATGGTGTCGGGGTTGGACTGGAAGGCCTGGTAACACATCGGGTCCTGCTGCTGCATGGCCGGGTTCATGTGCTGGTTGCCCCAGGTCTTCCAGCACTGATAGGCCCGACTCGCCGGGTTGATGATCGTGCCGTGAGCCTGGGCGGCCCCGGTGAACGGCAGCGTGCCGACCACCATCGCGAACAGCAGGACGAGCGCTTGGAGCGACCGACGGATGGTTGACCGGGACGGTCCGCCGGATTGACCTAACTGGTGTGAACGCACTGTTCATCCTCCGTTCGTTGGTGCGGGGGGTGGGGGTGGGAACGCTCCCAAGGCCACTGTTGCATTAATAGATGTAAATATCAATGTTGATCTACCTATAGTCGGATGTGGATCGAGCTGTCCGTAATCGTCGGATCAATGGCGGGTCTGTGCACGAGGTCCGCAGCTGCGGCATCGCCCGCGCAGGCATCCACCGCGGTGCCCGGAAAGTCAGCTCACGGCTTGGCGGCTCCGCGCCCGGCGGCCGGTCGTGTGTGGGAGCGACGCCCTGCGCGGCGTGGTCAGAGTCCGGCTGCCGCGTCGTACCGGCGACGCTGGTCGGCCATCTCCGCGGCCGTCAGCGCCTCCTCCTGCGCCACCGTCGCGTACTTGGGCGGGAACATCTGCCGCAGCCGGTCGATGAACCTGACGTCC
This sequence comes from Micromonospora sp. NPDC002411, assembly GCF_053592955.1. NCBI lineage: Bacteria > Bacillati > Actinomycetota > Actinomycetes > Micromonosporales > Micromonosporaceae > Micromonospora > Micromonospora sp. NPDC002411. The sequence continues at coordinate 6,480 of NZ_JBSFBM010000011.1, forward strand.
TCGGTCGCCTCGACCACCTGGATGCCCGGAGGGTCGGAGGACATGTCCATGATCACCGGACCGGCCAGTTTGACGGCCACGTCCCAGGGGCGCTTCCGCTCGGCGACCCCGCAGAGGTGGAAGCCGTAGACCGTCTGCACGTCGGCGAGTGTGGTCACCTCGGCCGGCTCGTAGCCGTAGACGCGGACGCCGCAGATCACTGGCGGCTTCTCCTCCCCGGCGGTCACCTGCTGGGCGCTGTGCCCGGCGTGGTTGTGCTGCCCCGGGTCCACCCGTTCGAGCGTCGTACGCATCCGGGCCACGATCTGCGCCTGCAGATCCGCCGGCTCCGCCTTCGAGTCGGAGCGGTTGACCAGTACGGCCGTGCCGGCCGACGTCGCCAACAGGATCACCGCCACCCACACCAGGCGGTGTCGGTACCACCCCGCGAAACTCTGTCGGGAAATCATGACTGCTTCTCACCTCGTCGCCGGTTCTGATGCGCTGGCAGGCCGAATCGGATGCGGCCGGCGGATCGGACGTCGAGCGCGTCGGCCGCCGGGGACACGTACCGGGGGTTCTGACGACGGGCGGGGTCGCCAGCCGGCAGGACGCCCGTCGTCGTGGAGATGGCCCGGCGGTGCGGCAAGCGAGCGCCTGCCCAAACGGCGCGCTGCCGGCACTGCGATGCTCCCGTGCATGCCGTTCCCAGCACGGTTGCCCCCGCGCTGCGGCGATATGAGCCATTCCAACACGTCTGAAGGCGTTCTGGCAACATCGACGAGCGTCAGTGTTGGTGTGGCCTGGTCGCCCTCGCCGAGGACTGTCCGCGCGACACCGGTTCGTGGAAGACCGTGGTGACGGCCACAGCCGCGATGCTTCTGATTGGCGGCGACGCCATTATGCAATATATTGCACGATGCGGGCTGGATTTTGGTAAGGGAAGCCGGTCCGGGGAGAGGGAGTGGGCGATGCGGCCCGGACAGGGACGCGTCGCGATGTGACCCACGCCATGAACAGCCCGTTCAGCCCGGGGTTACGCCTCCCGAATGTGTGTCACGCCGAACGGCGGACTGGGCGCGCACCGTCGAACGACGCCAGACGTCGGTGTGCCGGGCGGCACCGGAAGATCTCACGACAGTTCCCAGGTGGACGAAGGAGGGTTGGGATCGTGACCGTCACCCATGACGACGAGACACCACTGTGTTTCGGCGTGCTCGGGCCCGTGCGGGTCTGGCGCAAGGGCGAGCAGGTGGATCTCGGTCCTCGCCAACAACGTCTGATCCTGGGTCTGCTGCTGGCCAACGCCGGACAACCCGTCAGCGTCGGCGAGATCATCGAGGTGGTGTGGGGGCAGCATCCGCCGCAGAGCGCCGTGAACGTCGTGCACCGGTACGTAGGCGCACTGCGGCGTCTGTTCGAGCCCGGTCTTCCGGCGAGATCCGCTGGACGATGGCTGCTGGGCGACGCCGCCGGATATCGGATGCAGGTCGACGCCGGCAACCTGGACCTGCTGAGACTGCGTTCCCTGGCCGACCAAGCCAGGTCGGACGGGGGCGCCGGACGGTTCGCCGAGGCGATGTCGGCCTACGAGGAGGCGCTCGGCCTGTGGCGTGGTCCGTGCGGCGGGGCGTCGAAGCTCGGCGCCAACGATCACCTCGCGTTCAGCGTCGTCGACCATGAGTGCGCGGACCTGGCCCGCGAGGCCACCTCGCTGGCACTGCGGCTGGAACGAGCCCGATCAGTCCTTCCCGTGTTGCGCTGCGTGGCGGACCACCGTCCGTGGGACGAGGCACTGCAGGCCCAGCTCCTCCTCGCGTTGTCCGCCGACGGGCAGCAGGCCGAGGCCATCGCGCTGTTCCAGAATGTCCGCCGTCGACTCGCCGAGGAGTTGGGCGTGGATCCGGGGGAGGAGTTGCGCGAGGCGTACCAGGTGGTGCTGCGGCAGAACGCCGCCGGAACCACTGCGTCGGTCGCCGACGAGCCCTCGTCCCCGAGCCCACACTCGGGCCGAGTGCAGATCGCCCGTGCGCCGTCGCTCACCGAAGTGCTGCCCGCCCAGTTGCCGGCCGACCTTCCGCACTTCACCGGCCGGGACGACGCGCAGCGCCGCACCCTCAGCCTGGTCAATGGTCACGTGTTGACGCAGGCGTCGATGCCGGTGCTCGCCATCGACGGGATCCCCGGCATCGGGAAGACCTCCCTCGCCATCCACCTCGCCCACCAGTTGGCCGACGCGTACCCGGATGGGCAGTTGTACGTCGATCTCCAGGGCTTCGACCCCGAGCAGTCCCTGCTGCATCCCGCCGAAGCCCTTCAGGGCTTCCTCAATGCCCTCGGCGTCGCGGACGCCGACATGCCGGCGAGCCAGCACGCCCGGTCCGGCCTGTATCGCAGTGTCCTGGCCAGCCGCCGAATCCTCGTCGTGCTGGACAACGCCCACAGCGTCGAGCAGGTACGTTCCCTGCTGCCGGGCGCTCCCGGCTGCCTGGTGCTCGTCACCAGCCGTAAGCGCCTCACCGGGCTGGCCACGGCGCACGGCGCCCACCTGATGACGCTCGACGTCCTGTCGCAGGAGGACGCGCGAAGCTTCCTGACCGCTCGGATCGGGACGGCGCGAACATCTGCGGACCTGCCGGCCCTGGACGAGATCATCGAGCGCTGCGGGCGGCTCCCGCTGGCGCTCGCTGTGGTCGCCGGCCGGGCCCTGTCCCATCCGGATCACTCGCTGACCGCCATCGCCCGGGAACTACGAGACGCCCAGGGCAGCCTGGACGGCTTCTCCGACATGAGCGACGACATCCGGGCGATCTTCTCGTGGTCGTACCGGATGCTCGGTGCCCGCGCGGCCCGCATGTTCCGGCTGCTGTCGCTCCAGCCCGTTCCGGACGTCACTGTCCCCGCGATGGCCAGTCTCGCCGGCGTGCCAGTGGGCGAGGCGCGGCTGCTCGTCTGCGAACTGGTGGGGACCGGGCTGATCGTCGAACACACACCGGGCCGCTTCACCACGCACGACCTCGTCTGGGCCTACGCGCGAGAGCTGGTCCACCTGCACGAGGACGACGAGGCCAGGGAGCAGGCATCGCGCCGGCTCGTCCAGCACTACCAGCAGACGGCGTACGCGGCCAGCCGGCTACTGGCCCCCGGGCAGGCGTTGGACCCGCCGAAGGCGATGGACACGGTGGCCGTCGGACAGTTGGCCGGCGCCACGGAGGCAGTCGCCTGGCTGAACGCCGACCGACACGTCCTCAAGGCAGTGGTCCACCGCCAGATCGAAGACGGGGATGTGGCGTCGGCCTGGCAGTTGGCGATGAGCCTGCAGATTTTCTATCAGCGCGAGGGCTGGTGGCAGGACTGGGTCACTGTCGCACGGGCATGTCTGCGGGCGGTCACCACCGCCGGTGACGCCATCGGCCGTGCGCACATGGTGTGGAGCCTCGCCGGCGCCGAGCATGCGCTCGGTGACGACGACACCGCGGCGCGTCTCCTGCGGCAGGCGCTGGACCTCTACAACGGGCTGGGGTATCGGTCGGAGCAGGCGCTGGTGTACCGCGATCTCGGTCAGGTCAGCTCCACGCAGGAGAACTACCGCGATGCCGTGGCCTACCACGAGCGGGCTCTGCGCCTCGTCGAGTCGTTGGAGGATTTGCCCAACCAGGTGTCCGTTTTGTGTTGTCTCGCCACCGCCTACTCCGGTCTCGGTCGGCACGACGCCAGCGCGGACCTGGTCGGACGGGCCCTGTCGATCGCCGAGGCGCTCGGTGACCTCGACGGCCAGGGGCTGTGTCACGAGACCCTGGCCCACGGCCGCCGGGTCGGAGGTGACCTGTCGGGCGCGCTGGTGGGCATGAAGCGCGCGGCTGCCGTGTACCGGCAGGCCGGGTCGCGCATGAACAGGGTCGGGTGTCTGGTGCACCTCGGCGACGTCGCGCTGGCAGTGGACGACCGGGTCGGCGCCCGCGAGGCGTGGCAGGAGGCACTCGATCTGGTTCGCCATCTCAGCGTGCCGCAGGTGGCCGACATCCGCGATCGCCTGGACCGCCTTGATGCGGATACGGCGGCCCGAGCCCTGGTCCGGCGCTGAACTTCACGGCCGCGATTCCGTTCGAGGTATGGATGGAAGGGGTGACCGGTGATACTCGACCTCGACGACCCCGCGGCGGCATCCTGCTCTACGACGGGTGGTTGGGCATCTTCGGTGGTTCACCGTCCGCGGAGGTCAGCCTTCCCAGCATCGGTCAGGTCAACGCCTTCCCGGTCGACGTGGACTGGACGTGGACGCCGACCGAGGGTCTGATCGTGGCGAACGACGTGCTGGGTGGCGTCTTCTTCCTCAACGGCCTACGGCCGGCCGCAGGGCGGCCCGGTGTGCCCGGCGAGGTCATCTACTTCGATCCACGGTCCTTGGACTGGACCAGGATGAGGCTGTCCCACCGCGAGTGGCTGACCTGGTCGGTGTCCGGTGAACTGCCGCACTTCTACGACGGCCTGTTGTGGCCGCGGTGGCGGGAGGACGTGGCGGCGTTGCGTTCCGACCAGGGGATCGCCGTACTCCCGTCGTTCTGGAACGGAACGGCACCGGCAACCGGCATGACCCGGACGATCCTCCCCATGGCGGACATCCTGACCTTCCAATTCGACGCCGCCAGGCGAAGGGGCCGGAGTCTTGCTGGCGCTTTCAGCCGTTACTCGGTCGAACGAGCGGCCGATCACAGGTCCGAGCATCCTTGTTGCGATACTCCGCATGCAATATACTGCACACTGGAGCCGGTGGTTGCCGGTTCGTACAGGACCCCGCCCGGGGTGAGCCGGCGCGGCGACGGAAGGGGAAACCTCATGAGCACCAACGGTCGAGGAATCGAGAACGTCGTGCTGGTGCACGGCGCGTTCGCCGACGGTTCGGGCTGGCGCGGTGTGTACGACAAGCTGACGACCCTGGGCTACCGGGTCACGATCGTGCAGAACCCGCTCACCTCGCTGGAGGACGACGTCGCGGCGACCACGAGGGTGCTCGACAGGCAGAACGGCCCGACGATTCTCGTCGGCCACTCCTGGGGCGGCACGGTCATCACCGAGGCGGGAGTTCACCCGAACGTCGCTGGACTGGTCTACGTGTCCGCGCTGGCACCGGACGCGGGTGAGACCACCGCCCAGCAGTACGAGGGATTCGGCCCGACACCCGACTTCGTCATCGACGTCGCCGAGGACGGATACGGGTTCCTCAACCCCGACACGTTCAAGGCCGGGTTCGCCGCGGACGCCAGCGACACCGACGCCGCCTTCCTGCGTGACTCGCAGGTGCCGGTCAACATGGCGGCCTTCTCGACGCCGGTGAAGAACGCCGCCTGGCGCGACAAGCCGAGCTGGGCCGTCATCGCGTCCGACGACCGGGCCTTCGACCAGGCGATGCTGCAGCACATGGCCACGCGCATCAAGGCGAAGATCACCAACGTCGCGGCCAGCCACGCCCTCTTCGCGACGCAGCCCGGCGTCGTCTCCGACGTGATCGTCACCGCCGCGCAGAACGCCGGCGGCGCTCGCTGACGCACCACCACCCCTGACCCAGGGCCGGCTCGCACGTACCGCACCACCGCGAGCCGGCCCCCGAGCTACCCGGAGCGTGACGCCGCATGTCCAGCACGACGTTCCAGGTGGCACTGTGGATCGAACTCCTCGCCGCGGGCCTCGGCGGCCTTCAGGGCGCCCTGTTCGCCGCGGGAGAGAGGCATCGCCGCATCGACCTGCTCGGCGTCATCGTCATCGGGCTCGCCGTCGCGCTCGGAGGAAGCCTCCTGCGTGACGTCGTGCTCAACCAGCCGCCCGTCGTGATCTGGAAGAACTGGTACCTGCTGGTGGCCGGGGCCTCGGCGGTCCTGGGCATGCTGCCACAGCCGGCGCTGGCGCGAGCCGACTGGCTGATCACCGTGCTGGACGCGGTCGTCATGGGGCTGTTCGGCGCGATCGGGGCCTCGAAGGCGTTGTCTCTCGGCGTCGGCGAAGCCGGGGCGCTGGTCGTGGGAGTCATCGGAGCCATCGGGGGCGGCATGCTGCGCGACGTCATCCTGAGCCTGCCGATCTCCTTCCTCCAGGTCGGCACCCTCTATGCCGTCGCCGCCGGGGCCGGTGCCGGTGCACTCGTCCTGCTCACCGCCTTCGGCACACCGATTCTGGTCGCGGGTCTCGTCTGCGTGGTCGTGACCACGTCCGTCCGTCTGGCCGCCGTCCGCTTCGGCTGGACGTTCCCCGAGCAGCGCGCGGTACGCCCGCGACGCCCTCAACCCGTGAAGACACCCGCTGAGTGACCGACTCACCGGCCACCGACCAGGAGACCGACCCGCCGTGACCAACCAAGACCACGTCAACGTCCTGCGCGAGACCGCACACAGGCTCCAACCAGAGCTGGTCCGTCTGCGACGGGACCTGCACGCGTACCCCGAGACCGGTCTCCACCTGCCGCGTACGCAGGCGGCCGTCATCGAGTCGATCGACGGCCTGGGGCTGGAAGTGTCCCGCGGCGCCGGGCTGACATCGGTGACGGCGGTCCTGCGCGGCGGCCGACCCGGCCCGGCGGTCCTGCTGCGCGCGGACATGGACGCGCTGCCGCAGACCGAGGCGACCGGCCTGGAGTACGCGAGCCGCACGCCCGGCACGATGCACGCGTGCGGGCACGACCTGCACACCGCCGCCCTGGTCGGTGCGGCCCGCACCCTCGCTGAGCACCGCGACCTGCTGGCCGGCGACGTCGTGTTCATGTTCCAGCCCGGCGAGGAGGGGTGGGACGGCGCCGCCCGGATGATCGACGAGGGGGTGCTCGATGCCGCCGGTTCCCGGGTACGGGCGGCATACGGCCTGCACGTGCGCTCCTACGGGACCTCTCGGGGCGTCTTCCGCAGCCGACCAGGCACCCTCATGGGCGGCGTCGACGCGCTCACCGTGACGGTGAACGGAAAGGGCGGCCACGCGTCGATGCCGCACCTGGCCAACGATCCGATCCCGGTGGCCGCGCAGATCATCACGTCCATCCCCGCGATGCTCACCCGCACCTTCGACCCGTTCGATCCGGTCGTCGTCACGATCACGACGATGCAGGCGAGCGCCGGGTCGAACATCATTCCCGAGCAGGCCGAGCTCACCGGCACGATCCGCACGTTCTCGGAAGCGAACCGCGCGCGGGTCAGAGCCGAACTCAACCGGTTGTGCGAGTCGGTGGCCCAGGCGTACGGGACGACAGCCGAGGCCGCCTACGAGGACGGGTACCCGGTGACGGTGAACGACGCCGACGAGTACGAGTTTGCCGCCGCGGTGGTACGGGACGCGCTGGGCCCCGACCGGTTCCAGCCGATGGCCACGCCCATCGCCGCTGCGGAGGACTTCTCCCGCGTGCTGAACCAGGTGCCGGGGTGCTACCTCCACCTCGGAGCGAGCGCCGCCGCCGACCCGGCGACCGCCGCGACCAACCACAGCCCACACGCCGTCTTCGACGACTCGGTCCTGGCCGACGCGTCATTCGTCCTCGCCGAACTCGCCCGACGTGCCCTCGACCGTCTCGCCGCGACCTGACCGCAGGTCCACAGCTGCTACGGATGGGGCGCGCCGAAATTCAATCCGACATCGGTAATTTTCTGTCTGTCTAGTCACGGCATCGAATGGTTGTTCCCCACGGCCCCGCGAGTGACGCTGTTGGTGGCGTGCGGGACGGGCTTTCGGCCCCGTTTCCCCGCATGGACTCAACTCGGGAGGGTGCCACCATGGGTAAGAGGATTCGTGTCGTCGCGGGTTTGACCGTGGCCAGTGTCGCGGCGATGGTCGGAATGCAGGCTCAGCCGGCACTGGCCGTCGACGTACCGGAAACGGGGCTGAGCATTTTCGAGGGCACCTTCGCTCGCTCGGTCCTCTACGTGGCCGAACCCGACGGTAGTTGCCTGGCGATGCCGCCGACGGCGGACTCACTCACCGGCGAGCGCACCATCGAACAGGTCAGCGCGTTCACCGGTCCCAATTGCACGGGTGACCAGTGGAATCTCGGCACGTTCCGAACCTTCAAGGCCGGGAAGTACCAGTCGTTCCGCGCGTACATGTTCGACCGCCCGCTGGGCTCCTGAGCCATCCTGGTAGTCCGCCGGCTCGTCCGGGTGCCCGCACCCTGGCGAGCCGGCTCACTCGTTGATGAGGGCGTTGCGAAGGTACTGCGTGGCGTAGTGCGCGCGGGACTTGACGGTGCCGACCGGAACGCGCAGCCGAGCGGCGGTCTCATCGAGGGTGTGCCCCTTGACGTACAACTCCGTGAGCACGGACCGGTGGTCGGTGCTGAGTCGACCGATGGCGCGTCGCATCGTGACCGTGGCGATGGCCGTGTTCGCCGCCTCGCTCCCGAAGCCTGCGGGTTCGGTGTCGAGGAGGCTCACCTCGGCCGGTCGGGCCTGTCGCTTGCGGTGCGCGTCGATGGCCAGCCGCCGGGCCACAGCGAACAACCAGCGCCGCTGCGACTCGGGCTCGGTCGGCACCGTGTCGAGCTTGCGCCAGGCACGCAGCATGGTCTCCTGAAGCAGATCCTCGGCGGTGTGGCCGACGCCGGGGGACACGAATCCGCGCAGAAAGTAGAGCAGGGCGCTGCCGTTGTTCCGGTGAATGTCGCGCATATGTTCCTCGACGCGGCAGGTCGGATGTGGCGTGGCAGATTCGTCGTGCGTGCGAAGCTCGGGCCCAATGGTGCTCGCCGCTCTGGTCATGATTCTTCCCGGTAGAAGTCCAGCAGGTCAGATCAGAGCGTACAGAGAGGGAGTGGAAATCTACTTCATTGCTAGTTACGTCGAATTTGAGGAGTTACTTCCCTGCCATATCAAAGACGGTGGAGAATGTGCTGCAAACATAATCGGAAAGCCGACCGTACGTCCAATCCTCCGATTGCGGACCTTGTCCCGATGCCTCAGTCGTCTGGTGGCGAGAAGAGTCGACAGGGCAGGCCCAGCAGCAGCACCTACCCTCAGGAGATGATCGGTCGTCGCCGTGAGCTCGCCGCCGTCCGACGGCTGCTGGACGGCGCGGTCGCCGGTAGGGGCGGGTGCCTGATCGTCGTCGGACCGCCGGGGTCGGGAAAGACCGCGCTCGGCGACGCGGCGGCGGAGCTCGCCCGGCAGCGTGGCCTGCCGGTGGATCGGACGGCGACAGCCGACGGAGCCGGCCCCCGGCTGGTGATCCTGGACGACCTCGGCCAGACCGCGACGGAGGCCGACCTCGACCGGTTGGTACGCGGCGGCGCAGCGGTCCTGGCCACCACGGTCCTGGCCACCACGGTCGAGGCGAGGCACCCCTGCCAGCACCTGTATCTCGCCCCACTGACCGAAGCGGAACTGGCTGCCGCCCTGCCGGGGATGCCGATCGGCACTGTGCACGCGGTCTGGTTGCTCACCGCCGGCTGGCCCGGGCCGGCTCTCGACCTCGCGGCGGCCGTGCCGCCCGGAGCCGGCGAGGACGCCGTCGTCGAGTTTGCCCTCACCTCGCCTTCGCGAGGTCAGTTCCTCGCCCTCGACACGGGGCTGATCCGGCTGCTTGAGGACGCTGCGTCGCGTGCGCTGCCGCCGGCCACCCGGGCTCGCGTGCTGGCGCGGCTTGCCGGAGAGATGCTCGGCGACCCGTCCGCCCCGGCCCGACGGCGGGAACTCGTCGACGAGGCGGTTCGGCTCGCCAGGGACTCCGACGACCCGGGGACCCTCGCCGAGGTGTTGGACGGGCGACTGCACGCGTTGTGGGATCCGGCCGCCGCCGACGAGCGTCTGTCCACGGCGTCCCAGATCATCGACCTGTCCCGCCGGGCCGGGGATGCCGTCCTCGAACGGCGAGGGCTGTTCTGGCGTTTCGTCGCGCTGGCCGAACTCGGCGACCTGGACGCGGCCGAAGCCGCTCTGGTGGCGTACGCCCGGGCGGGGGAGCGGGACGGCGACCCCGAGGCCGCGGTCATCGCCCTGTCCCGGCACGCCGTTCTGGCGCTGGTCCGGGGCCGCTTCGCGCTTGCGGAGGCGCTTGCCGTCGAGGTGACCGAGACGGGGCGGCGGGTCGGCCTGGCAGACGCCTACCGGCTGACCGCGTCGGTGCGGGGTCGACTGGCCCTTCTGCGCGGCGACGCGGCAGGCGAGGTCGAGACGTTGCGCGCGCTCGCGCGGCGACTGCCCGGACACTTCTTCGAGGTGACCGCCGCCCGTGCTCTGGCGGAGTCAGGAGAGGTCACCGAGGCCCTGCTGGAAGTGGATCGCCTGCTGCCGTCGGTGCTGGCGGGCGCGGGTCCCCGCTGGCTCGGCGCGGTGGCCGACCTGGCCTTCGTCGCCTCGTTCGGCGCAGCGCCGACTGCCGCTGAGGCCCTCTACGATGCTCTCCTTCCCTACGCCGGTCGCCTGGTGGTCTGGGGCGGGGCAAACACGATCGCGGGGCCGGTCGACGACTATCTGGGGCGTCTGGCCGCCCGGCTCGGGCGGTCCGACCAAGCGCGGGCGCACTTCGACAGGGCTGTCGCCCAGGAGGAGAGGCTCGGTGCCCTGCCGTGGCTGGCGGCCACCCTCGCAGCCCGTGGGGATCGGGCGCAGGCGGCATCGATAGCGGAAGGGCTCGGCCTGCCGGTACCCGCCGGCCCGCCGGGGTTGTCCGACGAGACAGCGCCCCCGAAGGCGGCGGACGGCTCACCGGCCGCCGACGCCGAGCCGAGCGCCGACGTGTGGAGACTGGGACGCGACGGCGACGACTGGATCATCGACGCCGGTACGGAGCATGCCCGCCTTCGTGACGTCAGGGGTCTGCACTTCCTGCGTGCCCTCCTGGCCGCACCCGGCCAGGAGATCGCCGCGCTGGATCTGGCCGCCGGCGGCGCCGGCCTCGTGGCGCCCGCGCCCGAACCGGTGCTCGACACCGCAGCCCGCGCGGCGTACCGCAAACGGCTCGACGACCTCGCGCGTCAGATGGACGTGGCAGACCGCACCGGCGACGTCGAACTCGCCGCGACGTTCGCGGCGGAGAGGAGCGCGCTGCTGGCTGAACTGCGGCGGGCTGCCGGCCTGGGGGGTCGGACCCGCTCGCACAGCGCCGAAGCGGAACGAGCCCGGGTCAACGCGACACGTGCCCTGCGGGCGGTGCTCACCAGGCTGGAGCCGGTCGCTCCCATCGTGGCGGCGCACCTGCGGGCGTCGGTACACACCGGCAGCTACTTCCGCTATCAGCCCGCAGCCGGTGGGCCGGCGCGCTGGCAGCTGTGACCGGGGCCACGCACGATTCGTTCAGTGCGTGGTTACGCCGAACGGGTATGTCATCTCCAATCGTTCTGCTTCACGGACTCACCTTCGATCGGCGGCACTGGGACCCGCTGCGTCGCGAACTTGCGGTCCTGCAACCGGACCGCAAGGTCCTCGCCCTGGACCTGCCGGGCCATGGCGACGCGCCACCCCGCGCGTCGTACGACCTGCGCGAGGTTGCCGAGCTCCTGCACAGTCAGATCACCTCGGCGGGTCTGACCCGGCCGCCGACGGTGGTGGGTCACTCCGTGGGCGGTGTGATCGCCACGATCTACGCCGCTCGCTATCCCACGAGCGCCGTCGTCAACCTGGACCAGTTCCTGCTGCCGGGCCCCTTCGGCGACGTCGTACGGGCGGCGGAGCCGGAGCTGCGTGGCCCCGAATGGCGCGCCGTCTGGGAGCGCATGGTGGCCGGCATGGGGATCGAGTCGCTACGAGGCGAGGCGCGGCACCTCGCGGAGACCGCCACCGCACCGAGGCGCGATCTGCTGCTGGGTTACTGGAACGAGCTTCTGCACGGCGACGACGGGCAGATCGCCGTCGATCGCGAGGCGGATCTGCGGACGATCGCCGACCGGGGCGTCGGTTACCGGTGGGTGACCGGCGCGCAGCCGCCAGCTCCCTATGTCGAGTGGTTGACCGCGGCCCTGCCGACGGCCGTCGTCACGGTGCTGCCCGGTGGTCACCTGCCACACCTGGAACACCCGGCCCAGGTCGCTCGACTGCTGTACCAGGACGATCGGTCATGAGCACTCAGTCGAGGACCGCTTCCCGCAGGGATCGGACGGCGTAGTGAAGCCGCGAGCGGACCGTTCCTACTGGTATCCCGAGACGCGCGGCGACCTCCGGGGCGGGACGGTTCTCGATGAGAACCTCCATCAGTACTTCGTGGTGCTCCCGGCTGAGATTTTGCACGGCCTCGCTCAGCGCGACGTTCGCGAGGGCCTCGGAGGCGGTCGAGTCGTCCGCGGTCACGCCGTCGGCTGACGGTGTCGCTTCGAGGGGTCGTGCGCGCGTGCGGCGGTAGTGGTCGATGACCAGGTGCCGGGCCACCGTGAACAACCATCGTCGGCCGGTCTGTTCGTTCGCCGTGAGGGCGGTCGGGTTGCTCCGCCAGGCCCGGATCATCGTTTCCTGGACCAGATCTTCGGTGCTCTGGTCGACGTCGAGGGTCATCCTCGACACGAAACGGGTCAGCGGCGCGCAGTGCGTGGCCACCAGGTGCCGCATCTGCGCGTCGCTGTCGCCGGGTTGCGCCGTGGGTGACATGGAACAGCGCTTTCCCCTCCGTCGGTGACGAACCACTCGCGCGGCTCGTCACCGAACCTTGGTAGAGCTGACTGACATATGTGTGATGCACGAGTGACAGGGGTGCAATCGTGCCCGGTGGGGTATGGCGTGTGACTCGTTGACAGTGGCTTCGACGCGGTGTGTAATATGTTGCATGCCGATTCCCGAGCGTCAGGGTGTCATCCCGCGAGCCCTGTTGAGGGAAAACGCATACGTGTCGATCCGTGACGCAATTGTCGACGGCACTCTGGCGCCGGGGGAACGACTCAACGACGCGGATCTGGCTCAGTGGCTGGGTGTGAGCCGCACTCCGGTGCGCGAGGCGCTCGCCCGGCTCGAGGAGGCCAGCCTCGTCCAGACCAAACCCGGCCGTTACACCATGGTCACCCCGTTGGACGTCCAGGCCGCGAGGGCTGCCCAGTCGGTCACCGCAGCGATGCACGAGCTGGCCGTACGCCAGGCGGTGCCCAATCTGTCCGCGGACGAGATCGAAGCCATGCGGGCGGCCAACCGACGGTTCGCGGCAGCTCTGCAGGCGGGCGATGTCGACGCCGCCATCGCCTCGGACGACGAATTCCACGGCGTCGCGGTAACGGCCGCCGCCAATTCGGCCATCCGTTCCGTGCTGGAGCAGTTCACGCCGATGCTGCGACGGCTCGAACGCCTCCGCTTCTCGTCAGTGCACGGGCGCGATTCCGTGGCACAGCACCAACGCATCATCGATTTGTGTGAGGCCCACGAGGTGGAGCGAGCCGCAGTGGCCGCCCGGGACAATTGGCTCAGCCTGGATCCGCTCTTCGAGTGCGAGGCGCCCTCGGAGTAAAGCGTCTCCGGTCCGCCACGACCGCCTCATCCGCCCCAGCCGTCCCCGGCCCGATGTGACCTGCGCCGCGGCGTCGAACACGGGCTGCGGGATGACGTTGTACCTGATGAGCGGCGGTACACGCGCGCGGCCACCCGCACGATCGGAGACGCCCGGTGAAGATTTGGCTCCCACACAAGCTCGGCCTGACCTACCTGCACGACCTGCCGGCGGAGGTCGAGATCGAGGTGGCGGACGACCCGGCCGCCCTGCCCTCGGACCCCGAAACGGTCACCTTCTTCGTTCCGACACTGCTGGACCAGCCGCAGTTCCACGACGTCGTGCCACGGATGCGCGCACTGGAGGTCCTGCAGCTGCCGAGCGCGGGCTCCGACGGGTGGCTCCACCTGACACCACCGACAACGGTGATCTGCGACGCCCGTGGGCTGCACAGCGCGGCGACCGCCGAGTGGGTGCTGGCAGCCACCCTGGCGCAGCTCCGTCACCTGCCCTCCCTGCACTCGGCGCAGCTCGACGGCGTCTGGAAGCCGCAGCCGGGTGTCGACCTGAGCGGCCGGCGCGTACTGCTGATCGGCGCGGGCTCGGTGGGCGCAGCCGTCGCCCGGCGCTTGGAACCCTTCGAGGTCGACCTGACCGTCGTGGCACGGACAGCGCGGCCGGCGGAGGGCGTACGCGGCGTCGCCGACCTGCCCGTGCTGCTTCCCCGGGCCGATGTGGTGATCGTCGTGGTGCCGTTGACCGCCGCGACCCGGCACCTGGTCGACAGCGAGTTCCTGGCTGCCCTGCCTGACGGGGCGCTTCTGGTGAACGCCTCGCGTGGCCCGGTGGTGGACACCACGGCGCTGCTCGGGGAACTGTCGTCGGGCCGGCTGCGCGCCGCGCTCGACGTGACCGATCCCGAGCCCCTTCCGGACGGCCACCCCCTCTGGCGGGAGGCGAACGCTCTGATCACCCCACATGTCGGCGCGATCACCGAAGGGCTCACCGACCGCGTGTACCGGCTGGTGCGCGACCAGGTCGACAGGTACCTCGCCGGAGAACCCCTCGCCAACCGTGTCGACCGCTGAACCGGGCGCGTCCGGCGGAGCGACTGGCCCAACCTGACCACGGCCCACCGAGTTGGGCGACGGGAGTGTGAACTGTGCCGCAGGACGTTCGAGCGGGTGGCGAGCGCGTGACGGCGCGGCGGCGCGCCCTCACCGTGACGCTGACACTGGAACTGGTGCTGGTCGCGCTCGGCTGCGGCCTGGCATGGCAGAGCGAGACTGGCGGCGGAAGGCGACCGACGACGGCCACCAACCTCGTCGACATGAACCTCGTCCCGCCCGGCCCCGCCGCACCGGGCGCGGCAACCGGCACTTACACCTGGGACTGTGGCCGAAACGAGAACGGCCACCGCAACACCGCGAACATCGTGATGGCACCCGGCTTTCCCGGGCAGCCGCACCACGTACACGACTACGTCGGCAACCTCTCCACCGCCGTCGGCTCGACGCCGCAGACCCTCGCAGCGGCACTCTCGACCTGCCGCAACGGTGACCTGTCGACGTACTTCTGGCCGGTGCTGCGCACCACCGGCCACACCGGCCACGACGGCCCGATTCAGGTGCCGGTCGAGGTGACCCTCACCTTCTCCGGCAACCCCCGGGGAACCGTCGTGCCGATGCCGCAGCAGCTGGCCGGCACGGTCGGGGACGCCGTGGCCATCACCAACGGGGGCCGGAACGTGGCGGCGACCTGGACGTGCTCAAGCACCGCGGAGCGGCGCACCACGGAGTACCCCCGATGCCCCGCCGGCGACCGGGTGCAGCGGATGTACGACTTTCCGAGCTGTTGGGACGGCCTGCGGACGGACAGCGAGAGCCACCGTGCGCACCTCGTCTTCCCGTCCCCGGACGGCTCGTGCCCGCGCAACACCTTCCCGGTGCCCCGGCTCCGACTGACCCTCGGGTACGACATTCCGCCGGCTGCCGCGTTCCGGATCGACGCCTTCGACGGCCAGCGCAACAGCCCGCTGACCGATCACGCATTCTTCGTCAACCTGATGCCGGAGCCGCTGATGGCGACTGTCGTCGACTGCCTCAACAATGGACGGACCTGCCAGGACTGACCCGGGCACACCTCACTGCGGCCGGCCGACCTCGAACCGGCCGTCGGAGGACAACACCGTGACGGTGACGGTCTTTGGCACGCCGGCCACCTGGGCGGAGCAGGAGAAGCGGCTGCCCACCTCGACCGACCGGCCCGGTGGGCAGGCGACGAGGTCCGCGTCGAGCTGGTAGTCGTCGCGCAGCACCGACAGCACCCCCTGCTGCAGGGCCGCCGTGTCGAAGACCTTCGTGACGAAGAAGCCGGGCCAGACCAGTCCGAGTACCGCGACCAGCGCCACCACGGCCACCACCGGGCCGACGACGGCGATCAGGAGTCTCCGGGAGACCCACCGTCGACGTTCGACGGGTGGGCGTGACCCGGTGGAGTCCGGCCCCCACTGCGCCGGAGGTGCCGGCGCCCACCGAGGGGCGGGAGTCGGGAAGTCGCCGTCGGCGCCCGCGTACGGGTTCGTCATCGTCGTCTCCTCCGGGCTCAGCTGGCGGCCGTGGTGGGGGTACCGGGCAGCGGCCTGGTGCGCTCGCCGGTCGGGCTGATCGCGAACCAGGTGCCTCCGACCCCCTGACCCTTGACGTCACCCGGCGCGGCGTCCTGCGCGAACAGGTAGACCGGCCAGCCGCCGATGGTCACCTGGCAGGTGCCGTCGGCCCGCTCCACGTAACCGACGAGCTTCGGGTTGATCCCGCTCGGGTAGATCTGCCCCGGCGACCTGACGAGCAGCGGAGGCCACATCGTCGCGCACTCACCGTTGCAGTTCGACGTCGACGGCTTGGCCCTGTCCTTGTCGAACCGGTACAGCGTCCGACCC
The DNA here is from genome assembly GCF_053592955.1 of Micromonospora sp. NPDC002411. NCBI lineage: Bacteria > Bacillati > Actinomycetota > Actinomycetes > Micromonosporales > Micromonosporaceae > Micromonospora > Micromonospora sp. NPDC002411. The sequence continues at coordinate 22,765 of NZ_JBSFBM010000011.1, forward strand.
TGCCCGTCGGCGACGTACGTGCCGATCTCGGCGGACGCGGTCCCGTTGAGCTGGACGACGGTGCTGCCCCGTCCCGTGTCCGGCGCGGGTGAGAGCGCGACGTCGGACGGGCCGCTGTAGATCCGTACGCGACCCTGGGTCTTCGCCACCGTCGGCGCGGCGAGCGGCGTCGCCGGAGCCTCGATCACCTCCGGCGGGGTGCCGGCCTCGGCTGTCGAACTCGGCGTCGGCTGCGCGGCCGTGGGGGCCGTCGTCGGGGCGGCCGCCGTGGCCGGCGCTGCCGGCCCGGTCACCTCGTCGCCGCACGCGCCCAGGGCCGCCAGGCTGGCCAGTGCGATCGCGCTCAGCGCGACCCGGCTGTGCACAAGCATCTCTGCTCCACCTCGTGTTCGGGGAGGACCACGCCCATCCGCGCGGTCCGGCATCCACACGAAGCGGTCGGCGAACTGGTTCACCGTCGAGGTCGGACGAGTCCCCGGTCACGACGTCGAATCTCGCGCTGAACCGTTTCGGGCAACCGTCCGTGTGGGTGGCGGCGACGGCGGAAGGCGACCCAGGAGGGGCCGCCCCCCGGAGCCGGAAACGACCGACGACCTGAAGGAGCGGAACGTGGCCACCTACCACATCGTCAGCGAGGACATGCAGGAGTCTTCGACCTGGCTGAAGCAGAACATGCAGACGCTGCTGGACGGGATGAACCAGGCCAAGAGCAAGATCGACACCCTGATCCAGGGTGGCTACAACACCCCGGCCGCCCAGCAGAAGTTCGGCCCGTACTTCGACGAGTACAAGGGCAGCGTCGACCAGACCCTGAACGGCATGGAGGGCATCAGCCAGTACCTCTCGCAGGTCAGCGACGCGTTCTCCGAGACGGACAACCAGACCGGGGCCAGCCTCGGCCGCTGAACGACCGGACGGGCCGGGGCCGCGTGGTGAGCGAATCACCGCGCGGCCCCGCCCGTCTTTCCCGACGGACCACCCGACCAGGAGACCCTCGTGCGCCTGCAGCTCACCGTTGCGGATCCGTCCACCGCCGTCATCGAATACCAGGTCGAGGCGGCCCCCGAGAACACCGTGGGGGAACTCGCCGAGGCGCTCGCCGCGCGTCGGCCGGAGCCCGCCGGCACACCACCGGCCATCTTCGTCGCCGGGGCACCACTGGACCCACTGCTCACCCTCGCCGAGGCCCCGCTGCGCCAGGGCACGGTGCTCGGGCTGGATCGGCCCGTGCCCGAGCCCCCGACGCAGCCGCCGGGACTGGTGCAGGTGCGGGTGGTCAGCGGCACCGACGCCGGTGCGACCTATCAGCTCGACCTCGGTGAGCACACCATCGGCACCGCGAGCGTCAGCCGGGTCGGCCTCACGGACCCCTCGCTCGCCCCGGTGATGGCGTCGGTCCGGGTCCTTCCGGACGGCAGATGCCGGGTGCGGCCGGAGCAACAGGGCCTCCTGCTCGACCGGGTCGAGCTCGACGGGGAACAGGCGTGGCCCCCCGGTGGACAACTCGCGGTCGGCTCGTCCCTGCTGGAACTCCGCGTTCCGGTCCGGGCCGAGGCCGCGCTGCAGATCTCTGAGGACCGCACCGGGCTGGACTACAACCGTCCACCACGGCTGCTGCCGGAGGTGCGCCTGACCCAGTTCACTCTGCCGTCGCCGCCGTCCCCGCCGGAGCGACGACCGCTCGTCCTGATCACCGTGCTGGCCCCGCTGGTGGTCTCCGGAGCCGCGTACCTCATCACCGGCAACCCGCTGACCCTGCTCTTCGCCATCCTGTCGCCCGTGGCGTTGATCGCCGGTCAGATCAGCTCCCGACGGCTGGGCAAGGCCAGCCACCGCACCCGCCTCGCCGAGTACGAGGCGAAACGGACGCGGATCAGCGCCGAGGCGCAGGCGGCGCTGACCGCCGAGCGGCTGGCCCGGCGTGACAACTTCCCCGACCCCGCCGCCGTACGGCTGATCGCTGTCGGACCGGAGCGCCGCCTCTGGGAACGGCGCCGCACCGACCCCGACTTCCTCGAACTGCGGGCCGGCAGCGCCGACCTACCGTCCGAGGTGGTGCTCCGGGATCCGAGCCAGGACGAGCATCGACGGGAGGTCCGGTGGAGTGCCCTCGACGTGCCGGCGACCGTGTCGGTGCGCAAGCACGGAGTGGTCGGCATCGCCGGCGTCGCCGTCGCCCGGGTGACCGCCCGGTGGATGGTCGCGCAGGCCGCCACCCTGCACAGCCCCGAGGACCTGCAGATCTACCTGCTCGCCGGCGCGGGAGACGAGGAGGGCTGGTCGTGGGTCGGCTGGCTGCCGCACGCGGCACCGCGCGACGGCCAGGACACCGTCGCCACCGTTGGTGCCGACACCCAGACCATGGCCCGCCGCGTGGCCGAACTGAGTGCGGTGATCGCGGCCCGCTCCGCCGAGCGGACCGACGGGACGTTCCGCGACATCCTCGTGGTGCTCGACGGGGCACGCCGGCTGCGGTCCCTGCCCGGGGTGACGCAGATTCTGCGGGAAGGACCCGCCGTCGGGGTGTACGCGATCTGCGTCGACGCCGAGGAGAAGCTGCTGCCGGAGGAGTGCCAGGCCGTCGTCGCCGAGCAGTCCGACGGGTCGCTGCTGGTGACCCGGACGCTCGCCGCGCCGATCTCCGCTGTGCACCCGGACCTGCTCTCGACGCAGTGGCTGCGGACGGTGGCGCGTGCACTCGCGCCGCTGCGCGACACCGGCGGCGCGGACGACGGCGCCGCACTGCCGGACGCGAGTCGGCTGCTCGACGTGCTGGGCATGGAACCGCCGGAGCCGGACGCGGTCGCGGCCAGGTGGACCACCGGAGGCCGGACCACCGAGGCGGTGCTCGGTGTCTCGCTGGACGGGCCGTTCGCCCTGGACCTCAAGCGGGACGGTCCGCACGCGCTGGTCGCCGGCACCACCGGATCGGGCAAGTCGGAGCTGTTGCAGACCCTGGTCGCCTCGCTCGCCGTCGCCAACCGGCCGGACGCGATGACGTTCGTGCTGGTGGACTACAAGGGTGGCAGCGCGTTCAAGGACTGCGTCCGGCTGCCGCACACCGTCGGCATGGTCACCGACCTCGACACCCACCTGGTGGGTCGGGCGTTGACCTCGCTCACGGCCGAGCTGAAGCGGCGGGAGCACATCCTCGCCGAGGCGGGTGCCAAGGACATCGACGACTATGTCGACCTGCTGCGTCGGGAGCCGACCCGGACCTCGATGCCACGACTGCTGATCGTGATCGACGAGTTCGCGTCGATGATCCGGGACCTGCCGGACTTCGTGACCGGTCTGGTGAACATCGCGCAGCGGGGACGGTCGCTCGGCATCCACCTGGTGCTGGCCACCCAACGTCCGGGTGGAGTGGTGTCACCCGAGATCCGGGCGAACACCAACCTGCGGATCGCTCTGCGGGTGACCGACACCAGCGAGAGCCAGGACGTGTTGAACGCCCCGGATGCCGCCTCGATCCTGAAGTCGACGCCGGGCCGGGCCTTCGTACGCCTCGCCCAGTCGTCGTTGGTGCCGTTCCAGGCCGGGCGGGTCGGTGGGTTCCGTCCGGGCGCTCGCACCGAGGCCCGGCAGGCACCCTGGCTCGCGCCGGTCTCCTGGAAGGACCTGGGTCGGCCCAGGCCCAGCCGTCCGGGTGTGAAGGCCGCGCCATCGGCCGAACTCACCGACCTCGCCGTGCTGGTGGAGGCCGTCCGGGGTGCCAGTGAGCAGCTCGCCATCGAGCCGCCGCACAGCCCGTGGCTGCCGGCCCTCCCGGACACCCTCACCGTCGACGAACTTCCCGCGCCGCGCGGCAGCGGCTACCACCTGCCCCCGGTGGCGTACGGCCTGGTCGACCTGCCGGCCGAGCAGGAGCAGGCGCCGTTGGAGCTGGACCTGGGGACGCTGGGGCACCTGCACATCATCGGCTCGTCGCGCAGCGGCCGTTCACAGGCGTTGCGGACGATCGCCGGCACCGTGGCCGGCGCGCACTCGACCGCCGACGTCCATCTCTACGGCGTGGACTGCGGCAACGGCGCCCTGCTCGCCCTCACCGAGCTGCCGCACTGCGGCGCTGTGGTGCAGCGGACCGAGGCCGAACGGCTCGGTCGCCTGTTCACCCGCCTCGTCGCGGAGCTGGGGCGTCGCCAGCAGGTGCTCGCCTCCACCGGTTCGGCCGGGATGGTGGAGTACCGGGCCGGGGCGGCCGAGTCCGACCGTCCGCCGCACATCCTGGTGCTGCTCGACCGGTTCGAGGTCTTCGACAAGACGTTCGCCGACTACGACAACGGCAGCGTCATGGCGGCCCTGCTGACCCTGTTACGCGAAGGCGCCGGGGCCGGAATCCACGTGGTGATGGCCGGCGACCGGAGCATGTTCACCACCCGGATCTCGTCGACGACCGACGACAAACTGGTGCTCCGACTGACCGAACGCAGCGACTACAGCATGGTCGGCATCAACTACCGGCAGCTGCCGGACGAGATCGGCACGGGCCGGGCGATCCGGGCGGTCGACGGCGCGGAGGCGCAGATCGCCCTGCTCACGCAGGACAGCTCCGGGCAGGGTCAGGCCCGCGCGCTCGCCGCGATCGCCGAGGCGGCGCGGCTGCGGGACGCCGCGGTCGGTACCGCCGGGCGCCCGTTCCGGATCGACGTGCTGCCGGACGAGCTGACCCTGGCGCAGGCGAGCGTCCTGGCGCGGCCGAACGGTCCGCTGTGGACGATGCTCGGAGTCGGCGGGGACGAGCTCTCGGCCATCGGCCCGGACCTCGAGACCAACCCCTCCTTCATCCTGGCGGGACCGCCCCGATCGGGGCGGAGCACCACCCTGCTGACGATGGTCGCCGGTCTGCTGGAGAAGGGGACACCCGTGGTGATCGCGGCACCCCGCCGATCGCCGCTGCGGGAGTTGGCCGGGGTGCCCGGGGTGCTCGACCTGGTGACGAGCGAGAACTTCACCTCCGCCGGGCTCGCCGCGGCCCTCGCCGGGCGCTCCGGACCCGCCGTGGTCGTCCTGGACGACGCCGAGCAGCTGCTCAAGTGCGACGCCGGCAGCGACCTCGGTGAGATCGCCCGGGTCGGGGCGGAGCAGGGCCTCGGGTTGATCATGGGCGGTTCCATCGACGGTCTCTCCGGTGGCTTCGGCGGCTGGCACGTCGACGCTCGCCGCAACCGGCAGGGCGCGCTGCTCAGCCCGCAGGGCCTCGGCGACGGTGAGCTGATCGGCGTGAAGCTGTCCCGCAGCCAGCTCGGCGGCGGTCGGCCGGGCCGGGTGCACGCCCACTTCGGCGACGGCAAGCTGCACCTGGTGCAGGTGCCCCGCACCGAACCGGCCGGGCTGCGGGAGCTGCTGGCCGGGACCGGCGACGCCCGGTAGGCACGACCGCGACGACGGAGTCCGGCTCCCATTCGGGGGCCGGACACGACAATGCCCAGACCCCGCCGGGTACGCAAACGACGTTGGGGGGACACCCCCCAACGGTGTCCCCCCAACGCAGGTCGGCAGTTACCCCTAGCTGCCGACCTCCCCCGGGGAGGCCGCCGGCGGCGTGAGCGCGGAAGCCTCCCCCTCATACGAGAAGGTCAATGTCGCGGTGATCGTGGCGAAGAGCTCGAAGATCTCCTCCGCCTCCGCGAGATTCGGGCTCGAACCGGTGACCACCAGCACGTTCGTTGCCCCCGGCAGCGGTACGACAGTGTGCATCACGGCGCAGCGCATGGTGACGCCGTCCTGGCTGACGTTCTGGATGCCGTGCACCCGACCGACGGTGCCGATCGCCGGGATCTGTGCGGTGCTCACCCGACGCCAGGTGCCGTCGGCGTGGGCGGGCTGCGCCACCGCGGTCAACGCCCCGATGATGTCCCCGGTCGCGGGCGGGGCGACCACGGAGACGAGCACCGTGGCGATGAGCGCGCCGTCCTCGTACACCTGGAACGTGCCGGCGGCGTGCACCGCGCCGGCGTTGCGGGCCTGCCGCACCGACCGGCGCAGCTGCTCGGCGTACTGTCCCGCCTGCTCCTCGGTGAACCCACCATCGCGGGCCCGGGTCCACACGTCGTCGGCGACGCGGTTCTCGCTCGCCTCGTCGGCGACCGAGAAGTCGACCCAGTCGTGCGGCGTACGCAGCTCGAATCCGGTCGGGACAGCTACCGCAGTGCCCCCTGCGCTGGTCAACTCGTCGCTCCGTCCGACTCGAGTGAGGCCGCCGTCTGGTCGTCGGTCTCCCGGAACGCGTCGGCCACCGCCTTCGCGGCATCGCGGACCCCTTCGAGGTCCTTGGCCACGACGTACCGGCCGTCGCCCCAGCGCTTCTCGAACTCGCGGGCGGCCCCTTCCAACTCACGCTGCCCCAGCGTGTCGACGACCGGACCCATCGACCTGATCGGTGAGCTGTCCATCAGCTCCTTGGTGCGCTGCAACAGGTCGTGCACCCGCATCAGCTCCGTGCCGGGTACGTCGATCACGCTCATCGCGCCACCCCGGCGTCGAGCCTGCTCCGCTTGCCCATCCCCGCTCTCCTCCCCGGTCCGGTCAATGACTCCGCGCCGTACACGGACGACCGGTCGGATCGGTTCAGTCCGGCTGAACCGTTTCCACGATCGCTACGTGTGCGAGTCGGCTCACGGCATTGGCCGGAGCGGGAAGCGGTCGGTGCGATGGGGGAGGTTGGTCATGACGCGTCCGGGAGACGCCGAGTGGTCGGTGTTGCAGGTGGACTCCGACCCGGTACCCGGTGATCCGGAGTCCTTCGACGAGATCACGCGGGCCTACCAGGAGCTGTCCACCACCACGCGGGAGGCGCACGACCTGCTCGCCTCCGGTGGCCAGGTCCAGCTGGGTCAGGGCAAGGCGATGGAGGCGTTCCGTGACCTGATCGGCAAGCTGCCCGGGCGGCTGGATCGGATGGCGAACTCCTACGCCGCGGCGGCCGACGCGTACGTGCGGTACCTGCCGTCGCTGGAGGAGGCGCAGGCGATGTCGCTGCGGGCCCTCGACCAGGCCCGACAGGCGTCCGGCGACCAGGCCGCCGCGCAGGCGGCGGTCGCTTCGGCGCAGGCGGCGATCACCGCGTTGGGCGGCGATCCGGCGGCGGACCAGGCCGCCAAGGACAAGGCCAGTGACGACGACGCCGCCGCACAGAACCGCGCGGCCGACGCCCAGCAGGCGCTCGACCAGGCGAAGGCGCTGCTGGGCCAGGCGACGGCGTTACGTGATCAGGCTGCCCGGACGGCGGCGCAGACGTTGCGGGGGTTGGCGAAGGACGCGCCGCAGCGCTCGCTCTGGGAGAAGATCGTCGAGGCGTTCCAGGCGTTCATCGACTTCCTCCGCAGCACGGTCATCCAGTGGATCACCTTGATCCTGGACGCGCTGTCGGTGATCGCTTCGTTCATCTTCCCGCCGTTGGGCCAGGCGATCGGCTTCCTCTCCGGTGCGATCGACCTCGCGGCGGCGGCGCTCACCGGTGATCCCGCCGCGATCGGGTTGGCCGCCGGAGGCCTGCTGCTCGGTCTGGTGCCGGGCGGGCGGCTCGTCAGTCGCATCGTCAAGATCGCCGGGAGTGCTGGCAACAAGCTGCCGGGCAGCGTCTCGGAGGGGATCAAGAACAGCATCAAGGGCCTCGGCGGCGCGCCGGGGAGTACCCGGAGCGTGGGCAAGGCTCCCACGCCGGGGGCGGGGATCGACACCGCAGTCACCAGTGTCGGCCTCGGCAAGACCATCAAGGGCGTGTTCACGTCGATCGGCAACAAGATCGATGACATGCGTTTCGCGCGCGACCTCAGGATCTCCAACGAGAGGCGCGCCGCCGACCCCAGCCTCCTGGCCGGGATGACCGACAAGGGCCGCCTGAAGACGTTCCGTCCCGAGGACGTCCAGTCCGTGCCCCTGCGCGACAGCGACGGCAAGCAGATCGGCGTCATCTTCCCCAGCAGGTCGACCGACGTCGACAACTTCACCGACTGGGGAGCGCAGAAGGCCAACCTCGCCACCGGTAAGAACCTGGGCGGTTCGATGGACATCGAGGGTCTGAAGGTCATCCGACAGCTGCCCGGCAATGAGCCCACCCTCGCCGGCAACCAGTTCCTGCCGGCTCCGTGGAGCAATCTGAGGAGCGACCCGATGTTCATCTTCGCCCACGGCAGCCCGGACAGCGCCGCGGTGACCCTGTCCAGCGGCAAGGTGGTGAGCGTCCCCGGCGCCAGCATGGCCAAGATCCTCAGCAACGATTCGAACTTCAAGGCGCTCGCCGAGGCCAACCCGAAGGCCGCGATCGCCATGATCTCCTGCAACTTCGCCAACATCAAGGGTGAGGCCGGGCAGCAGTTCGCGGACGTCATGCGCGACCTCGGCAACAGGCGGCAGATCTTCGCGGCGAACAACACCGTGCACGCGGCCCGGGGCGTTGATGAAGTCGGCCTGCTCACCAATCCCGGTGAGACCATCGCGTCCCTGGCCGTGGAGAGCACTGACGACCCGAAGGACGGCAGGGGCGAATTCCGAAAGATCACTCCGACGCCGAGGGGAAGGGCTTGATGAACGAGCACGACGAGTCCGACGTGCAGCGCAACTGGATGCTGCTGCTGGACAGCGACGACGAGGAGCCGACCGAGGCTCCTCCGGTGGAGACGATCGTCGGCGGTTGGCTGGTCGAGGACGACGGGACCATCGGACGGTTCGAGGCGAACCCGCTGTACCAGCCGCGCAACGCCGACTCACCGACCAGCGCCGTGGACGCGGCGGCGAAGCTGGTCGCCACCGACCGGGCCGACGTCGGCCTGGTGCTGCGGACGCTGCGGGACAGCCTGGTGGCGGTGGCGCTCGACGAGGCGGGCGAGGCGGCCGTGACGTCCGCCCCGGACGGGGTGGCCTGCGTGGTGGTCGCCTCCGGCGCTCTCGACCAGGCGCGCGTCGACGCGCCACAGTGGCGGCAGGTCGGTCTGACCGAACTGCTGGAGCTGCTCCCGGACGGGCTCGACGTGCTGGTCAACCCGGGCGGGCCACGGGCCATGCGCCTGCAGGCGACCGCCCTGCGCGACTCGGTCGACGCCGACGGAGCCGAGTGAGATGTCCCTGACCAGGGCGTACGCCGGACTGGTGCTGGCGGTGGTGACCGCGTTCCTGCTGGCGGCCCCGACCGGGGCGGACGCCGTCGAACCGTCGGTGCCGTACTGGGTGGTACCCGGGCAACCGGGCGCGGAGAGCGAGCTGACGCTGCCCGGGGTCGCCGACCGGGTGCTCGGCGACAGCCGGCGCTGGCCGGAGATCTTCGAGCTGAACCAGGGGCGTACCCAGCCGGACGGCGGCACGCTGACGGATCCGGCGCAGCCGATCCGCGCCGGCTGGGTCTTCGTCCTCCCCGAGGGCGCGACCTCCGGTGAGATCCGCGTCGGCCCGCCGCCGTCGGCCACGCCGGACCTGGGCCAGCAACCAGAAGCTCCGCCGGTCGACCAACCGGAGCAAGGGCCGGCAGCGGCGCCCCCGGCTCCTCCGGTCGGCGGCGGCGGGACCTTCGGGCTCCGACCGGTCGTTGTGACGCTGCTGGGCATCGGCGCGGTGGTGCTGGCGGTCGTCGTACCGGTGCTGATCCGGTTGGTCCGACGCCGCCGCGCGGCTGAGCCGCCGCGACCCGCGCCGGGCTCACGACAAGCGTTGGACCGCGCCCTGCGGCAGATCGCCGCATCGGCATCCCAGCCCCCGGTGTACGCGGCGATGGTCGGTGCGGACCGGGTGTCGCTCCGGCTGTCGCCGGCGCTGCCGGACCCGCCGCCCCCGTGGCGGGCACGGCAGCAGGGTGCGATCTGGGAGGCGCCGAGTTGGGACCTCGACCAGCAGGTGACCGCTGACGGCGGCGGGCTGCCGATGCTCGCCACCGTCGGCACCGTCGGCGGTGAACTGACAGTCGTCAACCTGGGACGAGCGCCCGGAATCGTCGCGCTCACCGGGGAGCCGGCAGCCGCGTACCGCCTGGCGGGCGCGTTCCTCGACGAGATCAGCCGCTACGCCGCGACGTCGGTGGCGATCAGTGTCGTCGGCCCACCACCGCCGCCCTGGCCGGTCCCGGAACGGGTTCGGGTCGTCGTCGACCTGCGTTCCGTCCTGACGTTGCCCGGCGACGACGCCGAGGACGTCCACGGGTCCTCGGCGCTTCGCGACCACCTGGTGGTGGTCACCGCCCCGCTTCCGCCGGAGGAGTGGGAGCGCCTCGGCGCGCTGGCGGCGGCCTCCGACGGCACGGCGGCCGTGGTGGTCGTCGGCGACGCGCCGAACACCGTCTGGCGGTTCGACATCGACGCGAACGGGGCCCTCGACGTCGGGGTGCTCGGCCTGCACCTCGACCGTCCCACCCCGCGCGGTCGGCTCATCCCGGCCCTCGGCCGCTGATCCTCCTGCCCGAACCTCGCAAACGATTGGTGTGCCGATGAAAGCGCCCGTTCCCCACCGACTGCTCGGCGCACTGACGCTGGCCGGAGCGCTGCTCGTCAGCGGGTGCACCACAGTGGTGCGCGACCCGGTCGCGTTGCCCGCCCCCGACGTCGCCGCCAACACGCGAACGGGTGCCCCGCAGCGGCCGGGCACCGCCAATGCCCAGAACGACCTGGGGCAGCGCAGCCCGGACGGGGGCTACTGGCCCGCGTCGGTCCAGCTTGGAGAACACCCGGAACTCGGCCCGGTGGTGCTCGACGGGCAGGGCTTCACGCTCTATCGGTTCGACCAGGACAGCGCCGCGCCCCCGCAGTCGAACTGCACGGAACAGTGTCTGACCGCGTGGCTGCCGGTCCTGGTGAACGAGAAGGTCAAGTTCAAGGACCTTGATCCCTCCCGGCTCGGCGCGGTGCCCCGCTCAGACGGGACCCGCCAGGTGACAGTGGGTGGGCGGCCGGTCTACCGCTTCGTGGACGACCGGGTGCCCGGCCAGGCCGCCGGTCAGGGGGCCGACGGGCTCTGGTTCGTGGTCGCTCCGGACGGAGGCAAAGCCGCAGCGCCGATCGGCCAAAAGCCCGAAAGTTCACCCAGGTGAGCCTACAAACACATTGGTTCCGCATTGCCGGCATTCGGCAGTGCGGCAGGCATCCTGGGTACCCGGATGCACCGGTGGCGACCGCCGGGCCGGGGTCAACGGAGGACGGTACTCATGGCGGGTTTGCGGCCCGATCGTCGGCAGAACGTAGCGGACGAGGCCCTGATCCGATCCCTGTACGAGGAACACGGCCGCGCGATGCTCGCGTACGCGACGCAACTGACCCGCGACCGGGCCATCGCCGAGGACATCGTCCAGGAGGCCTTGGTACGCGCCTGGCGCCACCCGGACAGCCTGGTCAACGGCAAGGGATCGGTGCGGGGGTGGCTGCTCACCGTGGTACGTAACCTCATCACCGACACGGTGCGCGCCCGAATGGCGCGACCGCCCGAGGTGCCGGAGAGCCCGACGGACGTCGCCGTCGAGCGAGACCACGCCGACCAGGTGGTCAACTCGATGGTGGTGGTGGACGCCCTCAATCGCCTCTCGCAGGAGCACCGCGAGGTCCTTGAGCAGGTCTATCTACTCGGGAGTACAGTCGCGGAAGCCGCGAAAGCCCTGGGTATCCCGCCGGGAACGGTCAAGTCACGCTCCTACTACGCACTCCGGGCGCTACGCGACATCGCGGCGCACTGAACCGAGTGGAACGGTCTGCCTCATGAAATCGGACAGCTCGGTACCGGCCGGTGACCACGTGGACATCGGCGGCTATCTGATGGGCGAACTCGACCAGGAGCAGCTCCGACGGGTGGAGGAGCACCTGGCGAGTTGTGCGGAGTGCCGCACCGAGGTCGAGTCACTCCAGGAGTGGAAGCACGCGCTCGAGGCCGTACCCGAGGCGATGTTGCTCGACGGCCCTCCGGAGGGCGGCGACCTGCTGTTGCAGCGCACCCTGCGCCAGGTTCGCAGCGAATCGTCCGGGCATCGCCAACGCCGCCGGGTGATCCTGAGCGCCGCCGCGGTGGTGGCTCTCGCCGCCGCCGTCTCCGGCGGTGTCCTGCTGGGTCGCACCACTGACGACGCACCCGACACACGCGCCCTGCCGGCTCCGTCGACCACGGTGACCGCCGCCGACCCGGCTACCCGCAACGCCACCACGACCGACCCGGGGACTGGTGCCCGGCTCACCGTCGCGGTGACCCCGGCCCCCGGCTGGGTACGGGTCAACGCGGCGGTGTCCGGGATCCCCCGGGGGGAGCGCTGCCGTCTGCTGGTCGTCGGCAAGGACGGCAACGCCGTGCTGAGTGGCAGTTGGCTGGTGTCCGAGCGCGGGGCGGCCGACGGCACCACGCTGGACGGCAGTGCCCTGATCGACCCCGCGCAGGTCGGCGAGGTCCGCGTGGAGAACACCGACGGCAAGGTGTTCGTCACCGCGAGGCTGTAGGGCGTCGCCGCACCGGCCGTCCTGGTCGGTGCGGCAGGCTTCCTACCGATACTTGCTCAGGCAGAGGGCCGGCGTGTCGGCGGTGAAGCCGTCCCGGAACGCTTCGACGCGGGCGAACCCGGAGGGGACACCAGCCCCGTTGACGTCGGCGGCGATGAGGCTCCGCGGCGCCAACATCTCGGCGACGGCCTCGTCCAGATCGCCGGGGGAGAGCTGGAGGACCGCGCCCCGCCCAGCCCGGACAGTCGCCGCCCAGACCCCGCTGAGGCACGCCGTACGCTGCGCCGTGGCCAGCCCGGTGAGCGGGAAGCCAGCTCCGTGCTGCGTCGCGAGCGCGTACCGGGAGGCGACCTCCGCGAACGCGCCGAAGTCGCCGATGCCGCCCTGCCCCTGCTCCGGGGAGGTCCCGAGGCGGGCCAGCTCAGCCAGGTCGAGTCCGATCGTGTTGGTGGCCGGGCAGTAGGTGGCGGGCGCGGTGACGGTCACCTCCGGGCAGGCCGGCGGGGACAGGTCGATCGTCGGCCGGGTGACGCCACCACGGTCGAAGGCCGCACGCAGCGTCGCTTCCAGAGCGGCCAGGGCACCCCGGTCGATCACCGGTAGGTTGCCGGTCGCCTCCCCGCTGGCCGATCGTCGTCCGCCGGCTGGCTGCGTGATCCGCCGCCGTACCTCCGCATCGTCGATGCGGGCACACCGGACCGGGCCGTCGCCGAAGCCGAACTGGAACGCGGACACCCGGTCGAACGCGTTGCCGTGCGCGCCCTCCGCCTCGAAGCCGGTCTCCGTGCTGTCGCGGATGAAGAACAGCGTGGCGAGGATCTGGTTGAGGCCGGGGCCGGTGGACAGCTGAAAGTGCGGGGCGTTGCCCTCGGCCACCCACCGGAAGAAGGCACCTGCGAAGCAGTCGGCCTGCTGCTCCTTCACGATCGAACTGGTGCGTCCGTCGACAGTGCGAAGGCGGAACTGCACGGCGTGCCCCACCTCGTGGGCGAGGACGGCCACCACCGCCATCGGTCCGAACGAGTCGTCGAGCATGGGGAGCAGTCGCCCCCGGTCCCAGGCGACCGTGTCGTCGGCCGGGCAGTAGAAGGCGTTCACTGCCCCTCTCGTGTCGCTGCCGCAGACGGTGCCGCCCGGGCCGGTGGAGTCGTACGACATGAGCCGCGCGACCGGGTCGAACCCTCGGCCGAAGGTGGCCGGCAGCTCATCCGCCCAGTACCTCTGTACGTCGTCCACGGCGTTGCGGGCGAGCCGGTCCGCCTCGCCGCCGTCACCGCCGGCGACGACCAGGCGTGCGTCGGTCACATCCGCCCGGGGGCCGCTCGGTCCCGTGGTGATCTCCAGACCGGCGATCCGGGTGGCGCTCCAGCGTTCGGCGGCGCCGGCACCCTCCACGGGGCGGACGCAGCCGCCGAGCAGTGCCGCCACCCCGAGGGCCAACACTCCGCCGGCCAGCGCCCGTCCGGTCGGTGCCATCCGCCGGTTGGGAGTAGTCATTCATCACCTTCTCGGCGTCGACGTCCGATCGGCGCAGGCCGACCGGGGCGTGTCGGGCCACAGCGCGGCCGACACGAAAACGGGTGTGTCGGCCCGGCGGAAGCCGGACCGACACACCCGTTGGTCGGGATCGGACGGTCAGCTGAAGCGGACCGAGACGACGGCGTTGTCGAAACCGATCGTCGCGAGGTCGGCCACGTCACCGTTGATGACCTGCACCCGGCCGGTGCAGTTCGCGCCCGCCCAGATCTTCAGCGAGCCGGGGGCCGCGACCGAGGAGGGTGCGCCCGGGCGGGGCAGGTTCTGACAACCGCTGCCGGACACACCCTGGGAGGCGCCGTTGTCGCTGAAGTTGGCCTCGTCGAAGAAGACGGCACTGGTGGCGGGCGGAGCGGTCGCGTCACCGGTGTCCGGGTTGTTGTCGTCCTGACCACCCTGCGGCGCGCCGGCCTTGCCGCCGGTCGGGGTCACGCCGAACCACGTACCCCCGACGCCCTGGCCCAGGGTGTCGCCCCGCTTGGTGTCCTTGGCGAACCGGTACACCGGCCAGCCGCCGATGGTGACCTGGAGGGTGCCGTCGGCGCGCTTGACCGTGCCGACCGCCGACTTCTTGACCCCCGCGATGAAGACCTTGCCGCGCGGCGCGACGGTGACCGCCGGCCAGGTCTGCGCGCACTCGCCGTTGCAGGTCGCTGTGGGCGGGTTGTTGCTGTCCTTGTCAAAGCGGTAGAGCGTCAGCCCCGCGCCGTTCACGACCACGGGATCGAGGTCGCCGGCCTTGCTGGCGGTCAACTGGACCCACCGCTGCGACGACTGACGGGCCGCCGCGGACGCGACGCCACCGTTCGGCACCGCCCAGTCTCCGGTGTTGGGCTCCGACCTGTTCGACTTCGCGGTGCCCGAGAGCAGCGCGAAGTCGCCGCCCGCCGCGCCGTCGGTGGGCGCGGTGGCCTCCCCGCCGGCCGGGGCGGACGCCCTCGCCGGCGCGGGTGCCTCCGCTGTCGAACTGCACGCGGTCAACGCCACCGCGCTGGCAGTCATCAGTGCAACGAAGGGCACTACGTACTTGCGCATCATCTCGGGGTCTCCCAGTTCCTATCCCGGCCCCCGCACGTCCGGAGGCCGTTCGGCATCCACACGGACCCCACCCGGAATCGGTTCAGCCAACCTCGGATGCGACCCCCGTCGATCATGAAGTTGTTGCCACAGGCGGCGCGTCGGCGCGATAACCTCATGATCAACAGGGCGGGGGTGGTCGGGCGCCGCGCGATCCCCGGCTGCGTCACGGGAACCGGGGACCGCGCGGCCCGTCCGCGCCGGGCCGAGGGGACCGCGTCCACGCCGGTCGTCGTGGGGCAGGTGGCAGACTCGGCGGGGTGAACGACGTGGCCGCATCGCCGATGGATGGTGAGCTGGAGAGTGTCAGCCTGGTGGACCTCGCCGTCACCCGGCTCACCCGGGAGATCCTCAGCGGCAGGAGCGACCCAGGTGAACGCCTGGTGGAGGAGCAGCTGACCCGGCGGTTGGGGATCAGTAGGGCACCGTTGCGCGAGGCGCTGCGGCTGCTGGCCCAGCGAGGGCTGGTCGAGCACGTGCCACGGCGGGGGGTCCGCGTCGCCACGCTCTCCGAGCGGGACGTGCGGGAGCTGTACGAGTTGCGGGACGTGTTGGAGCGTTTCGCAGTGCGCGCGGGCATCCCGGTGGGCCGGGAAAGCGACCTGGTCGGCCTGCGGGCGGCCCTGGACCGGATGGTGGAGGCGGTCCGCCTCGGCGATCGGATGGCGGTCGCCGAATCGCACCGCGCGTTCCACGTCGCGCTGGTGGCGCTCGCCGACAACCGTCAGTTGTCCGCGGTGTACGACTCGATTCTGGTGAAGTTGCAGCTCTACATGGCGATCAACCTGCGTCGGGAGGCGGAGTTGGCGCAGCCGCTGGACGGCGTCCACCGGCACGAGCGGCTGTTCGAGGCCGTCGCAGGGGGAGACCCGGAGGAGGTGTTGACAGTGCTCTCCGCGCACGGCGCGCGCTCGTACCTCGGGTAGCCACCACGGGCGGCCCGACATGGGCTCGTTACGAATCGCGCCGTCGCTCGTAACAGAACTGTCGACAATCGACAGTATGTCAAAGCCAGGTGGCCCCTTCTCGGCGCTGCGGTCGGCGTACCTCAGCGGCGCGACGACCCCCGTCGAGCAGGCCGAACGTGTGATGGCCGAGCTGGCCGGCCGGGACGGCGGGCCGGTCTGGATCAGCACCGTCGCGGCCGACGACCTACGGGCCCACGCCGCCTGGCTCGCCCGCCACCGCGACCCCGCCGACCTGCCGCTGTACGGGATCCCCTTCGCGGTCAAGGACAACATCGACGTCGCCGGCATGGCCACCACGGCTGGCTGCCCCGACTTCGCGTATCGCGCCGCCGAGGACGCTCCGGTGGTACGCCGACTTCTCGACGCCGGTGCTCTCCTCGTCGGCAAGACCAACCTCGACCAGTTCGCCACCGGCCTGACCGGCGCCCGCTCGCCGTACGGCAGCTGCGAGAGCGTCTTCGGCGGCGGGCTCGTCTCCGGCGGGTCCAGCTCCGGCTCGGCGGTCGCCGTGGCCTCGGGCCAGGTCAGCTTCGCCCTGGGTACGGACACCGCCGGCTCCGGTCGCGTCCCGGCGGCGCTGAACGGGATCGTCGGCCTCAAACCCACCCGGGGCCTGCTCAGCACGGCCGGTGTGGTCCCGGCCTGCCGCTCGCTGGACTGCGTGTCGGTCTTCGCCACCGACGTCGCGGATGCCGTCGAGGTGCTGCACGCCGCCCGGGGTGTCTCGACGGCCGACCCGTTGGGGCGCGCGCTGCCGGCCGAACGCGCGAGCGGTGGCGCACCGGGGACGCTACGCCTCGGGGTGCCTCGCGCCGAGGATCTCGAGTTCTTCGGCGACGAGGGGCAGAGCGAGCGGTTCGACGCCGGCGTACGACGACTGACCACGCTGGTCGCCACCGCGCTGCCAGTGCCGCTCGACGACTTCTTCGCCGCGGGGGACCTGCTCTACCAGGGCCCCTGGGTGGCCGAGCGGCTCGTCGGACTGGGCGAGTTCCTGCGAGGACACCCCGACTCAGTGCTCCCGGTCACCCGGACCGTGCTGGAGACCGGGTGGCGCTACGACGCGGTCGACGCCTTCCGGGGTCAGCATCGGCTGCGCGAACTGCGCGCCCGGGTCGACCGGCTCTGGCGCGAGATCGACGTGCTGGTGGTGCCCACCGTCGGCACCACGTTCACTCTCGACGAGATCGCCGAGGATCCCATCGGGCGCAACGCCATGCTCGGCCGCTACACCCAGTTCGCGAACCTCCTCGACCTGGCCGCGGTGACCGTACCCAATGGTTTCACCGACGGCGGCCGACCGGCGAGCCTGACCCTGCTCGGCCCGGCGTTCAGCGACCTCACCCTGGCCCGGCTCGCCGCCGCTCTCACCGCCGGCGCTGAGGCGCCACCGGTGGTGGCGGCGGGCGACGCGCCGCCGGCAGCGGCCCAGACGCTGATCGCCGTCGTGGGCCGGCATCTGAGCGGCGAGTCCCGCAACGGTGAGCTCACCGGACGTGGGGCCACTCTCGTCGGCGCGGCACGGACCGCACCGCTGTATCGGCTGTACCGGATGGAGACTCCGGACGGTGAGGGGCTGCCCGGCCTGGTCCGGGTGACGCCGGACGACCCGCAGGGTCAGCCGATCGACGTCGAGCTCTGGAGTCTGCCGTCGTCCACCGTCGGTGAGCTGCTGGCCGGAGTGCCGGCTCCGCTGTCGCTCGGCTGGGTCCGGCTGCACGACGGGCGGGACGTGCTCGGCTTTCTGTGCGAGGCGTACGCCGCCGGCCCGCCGGCTGTGGACATCAGCGCCGCCGGTGGGTGGCGGGCCTACCGTCAGGCCGCCGCCGGGAGGTAGGGCGGCAGGCACCAGCGAGAACGACAGGAGGCGAGAAGATGGGCAGCATCGGGCCGGTACCGGCCAACCCCTACCCGTGGCCGTACGACGGTACGGCGGACACCGCGCACACCGCACTGCTCTGCATCGACTGGCAGACCGACTTCTGCGGACCGGGCGGCTACGTGGACGCGATGGGCTACGACATCGGCCTCACCCGGGCCGGCCTACCGGCCACCGCCCGACTGTTGGAGCACGCCCGTTCACTCGGGATGCTCGTCGTACACACCCGGGAGGGACACGACCCGGAGTTGTCCGACCTTCCGGCGAACAAGCGGTGGCGGTCGGCGCGCATCGGTGCCGAGATCGGCGCGCCCGGGCCGGCCGGTCGGATCCTGGTTCGCGGCGAGCCGGGATGGGAGATCGTGCCCGAGGTCGCACCGGCCCCCGGCGAGGTGGTCATCGACAAGCCTGGCAAGGGCGCCTTCTACGCCACCAACCTCGACCTGGTGCTGCGTACCCGGGGCATCACCCACCTGATCCTCACCGGCATCACCACCGACGTCTGCGTGCACACCACCATGCGCGAGGCGAACGACCGGGGGTACGAGTGCCTGATCCTCTCCGACTGCACCGGCGCCACCGACAAGGCCAACCACGACGCGGCGCTGCACATGGTCACCATGCAGGGCGGCGTCTTCGGTTGCGTCACCACCTCCGACGACGTCATCGCCGCCACGACCACGTGAGGTGCCCATGCTGACCATCGCCGCCGCGCGGCCCACCCCGTACACCTTCGACCTCTCGACCACGGCGTTGCTCGTCATCGACATGCAGCGTGACTTCCTGGAACCCGGCGGGTTCGGGGAGAGCCTGGGCAACGACGTCGGTCAGCTTCGCCGCACCATCGCCCCCCTCACGGCGCTGCTGGCCGACGCCCGCGCCGCCGGCCTGACTGTCGTGCACACCCGCGAGGGGCACCTGCCGGACCTGTCCGACTGCCCGCCGGCCAAGCTGAGTCGCGGTACGCCCAGCAAACGGATCGGTGACCCCGGGCCGAACGGTCGGATCCTGATCCGAGGCGAGTACGGCCACGACATCGTCGACGAGCTGACGCCCCTGCCCGGCGAGCCGGTGGTCGACAAGCCGGGCAAGGGCGCCTTCCACGCCACCGACCTGGACGCCCTGCTCGCCGAGCGGGGCATCCGTAGTCTCCTGGTCACCGGGGTCACCACCGAAGTGTGTGTGCACACGACCGTCCGGGAGGCCAACGACCGCGGGTACGAGTGCCTCGTGCTCGCCGACTGCGTCGGGTCCTACTTCCCGGAGTTCCAGCGGGTCGGGCTCGACATGATCGCCGCCCAGGGCGGGATCTTCGGCTGGGTCGCCGACTCGGCGCAGGTGCGCGCCGCGCTGCCCACCACCCCCGTGTTGCAGCCCTCCTCCTGACCGGGAGCAGTCATGGCCTCCACCAGACCCTCAGTCGCCCCGCTGCCCTACTGGGTACGCGGCGACACCAACGCGTTCTTCGGCTTCGGCGTCAACGTCCTGGTCAACGTGCTCACCCTGACCGGGCTCTGCCTCGCCGTGGTGAACCTCCCCGAGGGGGAGGTGTTCGGCACCATCCTTCCGGCGCTCGGCATCGCCCTGGTCGCCGGGAACATCTACTACACCTACCTGGCCCGCCGGCTGGCCCGACGGGAGAACCGCAGCGATGTGACGGCCCTGCCGTACGGGCCGAGCGTGCCGCACATGTTCATCGTCATCTTCGTCATCATGCTCCCGATCTACCTGCGTACCCAGGACCCCGTGCGGGCCTGGGAGGCCGGGCTGGCGTGGGCCTTCATCATCGGCGTGATCGTGTTGATCGGCGCGTTCGTGGGGCCCTACATCCGCCGGTACGCGCCCCGGGCCGCGCTGCTCGGCACCCTCGCGGGGATCTCCATCACGTTCATCTCGATGAACCCGGCCGGGCAGATGTGGCGGCTGGCCTGGGTCGCCCTGCCCGTCTTCGCCCTGCTGCTGATCGGCCTGCTCACCGACGTGAAGCTGCCGTTCAACTTTCCGATCGGGCTCGCCGCGCTGCTGCTCGGCACCGCGATCGGCTGGGCCGGCGGAGCGATGTCGGTGCCGGACGTCACGGCGGCAGCCCGGGACATCGCCATCGCTGTACCCTCGTTCAAGATCGACCTGCTCCTCGCCGGGCTGGCCGACATGGCGCCGCTGTTGGCGACGGCGATCCCGCTCGGCGTCTACAACTTCACCGAGGGCATGACCAACGTGGAGAGCGCCGCCACTGCGGGGGACAACTACAACCTGCGCAGCGTGCTGCTCGCCGACGGCGCGGGCGCGGTGGTCGGCGCGGCTCTCGGCTCGCCGTTCCCACCGGCGGTCTACGTCGGACACCCGGGCTGGAAGGCGGCGGGTGGGCGCAGCGGCTACTCGATGGCGACCGGCGTGGTGATCGCGGTGCTCTGCTTCCTGGGCATGTTCGGCCTGCTCGGCGCGATCTTCCCGACGGCGGCCATCGTGCCGATCCTGCTGTACATCGGCCTGCTGATCGGGGCACAGGCGTTCCAGGCGACGCCCCGGGCGCACGCCGCCGCGGTGGTCGCCGCGCTGATCCCGAACATCGCGGCCTGGGCGACCGGGCAGATCGACAACGCGTTGGCAGCGGCCGGTACGACGGCCGCCGCGGTCGGCGACGAGGCGCTCAACGGTGCCGGCGTGGTCTACGACGGGCTGCTGGTGCTCGGTCAGGGCGCGATCCTCGCCGGCCTGGTGCTCGGCGCGGTGGTGGTCTTCATCATCGACAAGCGGTTCGTCCGAGCCGCCATCTTCGCCGGCTCGGGCGCGCTGCTGTCGTTCGTCGGGCTGATCCACGGCGAGCGGATCGAGTGGAACGCCAACGGCCAGGTGGCGCTCGGCTACCTCTTCGTCGCGGCGATCTGCGCGGTCTTCGCGCTCGGTCGCCCCGATCCCCGTGAACCCGACCCTGACGAGGACGACGGATCGGAGGTACGAGAGGCATGGACATCGACCGAGCCGACGTCGTCGCCGAGGTGACGGCGGCCTTCGCCGACTACGAGCGGGCTCTGGCCGATGGCGATGCCGACCGGATCTGCGGGTACTTCTGGGATTCCGAGCGGACCGTGCGGTTCGGCCTCGCCGACCATCAGTACGGGCTGGACGAGCAGCGCAAGTGGCGGGCCGCGCAGCCACCACTGCCGCCCGGTCGCCGGCTGGTGGACCCCGTCATCACCACCTTCGGCCCGGACCTGGCGTTCGTGACAACCCGATTCGGGTACGCCGGCGCCGCCGCAACCGGGCGGCAGACCCAGACCTGGGTACGCCTGCCCGTCGGCTGGCGGATCGTCACCGCCCACGTCTCCGTCCCGGATTGCTAGACGAGGCATTCGTGGACGTGCCGCGCTGACCGGGTGGTGAGACACGTTGGCGATCATCGATGTCATGGCGGCATCGTCGAGGTATGACAGGCGTTCACTCGTTCTCGCTGGTCCGCCGGATGGGGCTGGCTTCGCTGGCCGCCGCCGTGCTGGCGACGGTGGTGCTGGGCACCGTGTTGAGCGCCGCACCGGCGGCCGATGCCGGCAGCGCGTCAGCCGCGCCGACCACGGCCCCGAGCACGCCGGGCACCTCACCCTTCCCACCGGGTACGCCCACGAACCTGACCGCGAGCGAGGTCAGGACCGGGTCGATTACCCTCACCTGGACCGCCGCCACGCCCGGTTGTTGCGCCATCACCGGGTACGACATCACGTACTACCAGGTGTTCAACGACGTCTACTACAGCGCCAGCGTCGGAGCCGTCACCACCACCACGATCACCACCTACGTCCAGCCGGGCAGGCAGTACTCGTTCCAGGTGGCCGCTCGGGACAGCCTCGGACACCGCTCCCGCTCGACGGACCCGCTGATCGTGGTCACTCCGGTGACGGACACCGGCCCTGACACCACGCCACCGAGCGCCCCGCAGAGCCTGACCGTCGGCGAGGTGACCGCCTCGACCGGCACGCTGTCCTGGTCGCCGTCGACCGACAACGTCGGCGTCCTCGGATACAACGTCTACCGGTTCGACGGCTGGTACACCTCGACCCTGATCGCCACCGTGCCGGGAACGAC
>NZ_JBSFBM010000012.1:0-42524 GCF_053592955.1 Micromonospora sp. NPDC002411
GGCTGGGTCTTCATCCTGGCCGGGCTGGCCGTACTGCTGACCACGCTCTGGTTCTGGCAGGACCGGCGTAAGCGGGCCCGGACCCTCATCGTGGAGGAGAACCGGCTCTCTCATCCGACCGCGATGATGCCGCCGCCGCCAGACCCGCCGCCACCAACCGCTCCGCCGTCCTGAGCACGGCCTGGGCGCGTACCCCTGAGCCACCCGCCGGTCACCGGCGGGTGGCTCAGTCGCGTGCGGTGTGCCCCGCAGTGATCGGGGCTCCCGCCCGGCTCAGCTCCGCCCAGTCGAATCGGCCACGATGCACCGCCAGTTCGGCGGTACGCAGACCCTCCTCGGCTGCCCCGTCCGGATCAAGGAGCGCAGAAAGTAGGGAAATGCCCGGGTTGTGGGCAATCAGCAGTGCGGTCCGGGCCGCCGGGTCGACAGTGCGGACCAGCGCCAACAACTCCTCGGGGTGGGCGTCGTACGCGCCGGGCTCGTAACGGACCGTCGGTCGAGGACCGGTCGGACCACCCTCCGGTGGTGAACCGGTCATCCCCATCGCCACCCCGTGCCAGGTCTGCCGGGTGCGTCTGGCAGTCGAGCAGATCACCACGTCGGGCAGCAGGCCGTTCCGCGCCAGCCAGGCACCTGCCGCCGCCGCGTCGGACTCCCCACGTGCGCTGAGCGGTCGTTCGGCGTCGTCCGCCGCGTCGCTACCCTGCTCGGCCTTGGCGTGCCGCAGCAGGACCAGTGTCCGTGTCTCGGGGTCGGCGTCCGTCATGCCCTCAGCTTGCCCGATTGGCGATCTCCGTGCCTGGGTAAGTCAATGCCTGCCGCACCCCTACCGACGGCCGCGGCGCGTCGTACGCCAGGTTAGAGCCGAGGAGCGAGACATGGGCATTGGTGGCAGCATCTTCTTGATCGCGCTCGGCGCGATCTTCGCATTCGCCGTGGAGGCCGGCCTGGGCTGGCTGAACCTGTCAGTGGTCGGCTGGGTGCTGATGCTGGCCGGCGTCGCCGGCCTGCTCGCCACCCTCTACTTCTGGAACAGCCGCCGCCGGACGGTGGTCGCCGCCCCGGTACGCGAGGAGCGCGTCGTGGCCGACCGGGTCGTGCCGGTCCAGGACGACCAGGTCATGCGGGAGTACCGCGAGGTTCGTCGCCCGGGCCACCCGGTCTGATCCTCGCTCGCGCACTCCGGGGTCCCGCAGCGTCGCGGGGCCCCGGCTCGCGTTCCACCCCAGTTCGTGTGCGCGCCGCGAGCCCCGCGCCTGCCAAGATCTGCACACTTTCCGTGAAGTTGCTGTCTGAGGGCGCGTTGAGGCAGCAGTGTCACCGAAGCTGCGCGGATCTTGAGGTGTGCCCGATGCCTCGTCGCGGCGATCGCCTGGAGATCATGCTCGATCCAGGAAGTAGGGCCCTCGGGGTGCGATCGAGGCCACTACATCCTTGATCAAGCACGATCATGGCGGCGCCGTCTGGGTCAGGCGAACAGCGCGAAGTAGATCGCGATGTGGTGGCAGAGTGCCGCCAGCAGCGTGCAGGCGTGGAAGAACTCGTGGTGGCCGAAGACTGTCGGCCACGGATTGGGCCGCCGCAACGCGTAGAAGACCGCGCCCACGCTGTAGATCGCGCCGCCGACGATCAGCAGCACCAGCGCCGCGACTCCGCCGCCGTGCAGGATCTCCGGCAGCATGGCCACCGCCACCCAGCCCAGCGCCAGGTAGAGCGGTGCGGACACCCAGCGCGGCGCGTGCGGCCAGACCACCTTGAGGGCCACGCCGGCCAGTGCCCCACCCCAGACCAGGGCCAGCATCACGGTGGCCGGCCGGGGCGCGAGCAGCATCACGCAGAGCGGTGTGTACGTGCCGGCGATGAACACGAAGATCATCGAGTGATCCATCCGGCGCATCACCTGGTAGCCGCGCTCCGACCACACTCGACGGTGGTACAGAGCGCTCGTGCCGAACAGCCCGCAGACCGTCAGGCTGTAGATGAGGCAGCTCACCAGGGGTGCCCACCCCGGTCGGGTGGCGGCGATCGAGCAGAGCACGATGCCGCAGACCAGGGCGACGAAGAAGGCGTACGTGTGCAGCCAGCCGCGCATCCGGGGCTTACCGATGTCGACCGGCTTCAGGCGAAGCGGGGCGGAGGTGGTCACGACATCAGGTTACGGCACCGTAGGTTACTTTCAAGTAGTCGCGTCGGTGACGCCCGGCACCGTCATCGTGAACACCGCGACTCCGGGCCATCGGCGAAGATGAGCCGATGCGGATCCGGCCCGTCGGGGCGCACGCCCTGCTGCTCGACTGCACCACCACCACCACCGACGACGACGTGCCCGAGGTCGAGCTGGTCGAAGCGTGGCGGGCCGAGCTGTGGCGGCGTCGGGAGCAGGGCGACCTGGTCGCCGTCGAGATCGTGCCGGCGGCCAGCACCGTCCTGCTCGACGGTCTGCCGGACCCGACCGCCACGGCCGAGCAGCTGACCCGGTGGGCGGGCGACGTCGTCGCCGCGACACACCGCCCCGCCGCAGCCGACGCCGTTGCCAGAACAACCGGCCGTGCCGCCACGGAGGTCGTCGTCCCGGTCCGCTTCGACGGACCGGACCTGCCCACAGTGGCCGAGCACTGGAACGTGGACGTGCCCGCCGTGCTGCGCCGGCTGACCGACACCCGGTTCCGGGTCGCGTTCTGCGGATTCGCCCCCGGTTTCCCCTACCTGACCGGGCTACCCGCCGAGTTGGCGCTGCCCCGGTTGGCCACACCCCGCCCCCGGGTGCCGGCCGGCTCGGTCGCCCTCGCCGGCCCGTACGCCGGCATCTATCCGAGTGCGTCACCCGGTGGCTGGCAGTTGGTCGGCAGCACCGAACTGGTCCTCTTCGACGTCCACGCCGACCCACCGGCCCGACTCGGTCCCGGCACGTCGGTCCGGATGGTGGCGACGTGACCCACCCGGCCGCCATCGAGGTGCTCCGCGCCGGGGCGCTCACCACCGTGCAGGACCTGGGCCGGCCCGGCTGGGCGCACCTGGGCGTACCCCGTTCTGGTGCCCTCGACCCGACGGCGCTGCGGCTGGCCAACCGGCTGGTCGGCAACCCCGAGCACGCCGCCGGGCTGGAGATCACCCTGACCGGCTGCACGCTGCGGCTGACCCGGGCCACCACTGTCGCGCTCACCGGTGCCGACGTCACGGTCCAGGCGGGTGCTCGGCCCGCCGACACCGGACGCCCGCTCACAGTGCCGGCCGGAACGGTGCTGCGGATCGGCCCCGCCCGACAGGGCGTACGGAGCTGGCTGGCGGTGGCGGGTGGCATCGACGTGTCGCCGGTGCTCGGCAGTCGAGCCACCGACACTCTCTCCGGGCTCGGCCCGCCGCCGCTGCGCGACGGCGACCGGGTGCCGCTCGGCCAGCCGCTGGGCGCACCAGCCCCGGTGGACCTGACCGTGTGCCCGACGCCCCCGCCCGAGCTGCGGTTGACACTGCGCCTCGGCCCTCGCGACGACTGGTTCACGCCGACCGCGCTCGACCGGCTGTTCGGCTCCGCGTACACCCTCAGCCCGGTGAGCAACCGGGTCGGCGCGCGACTCGCCGGCGCACCCCTGCCCCGCGCGGTCGCCGGCGAACTGCCCAGCGAGGGCATCGTGCTGGGCGCGGTGCAGGTGCCGGCGGACGGACAACCGCTGATCTTCCTGGCGGACCACCCCACCACCGGCGGATACCCAGTCGTCGGGGTGGTCACCGACGTGACCCCGCTCGCGCAGGCCCGGCCAGGGACTACCGTCAGATTCCATGGACCTCAACGCTGACCTCGGCGAGGGATTCGGCATCTGGCGACTCGGCGACGACGAGGCGCTGCTCAGCCTCGTCACCTCCGCCAACGTTGCCTGCGGCTTCCACGGCGGCGACCCGTCCACGATGCGGCGGGTCTGCGAGGGCGCCGCGCGGCGCGGGGTCGCGGTGGGCGCGCAGGTCGGCTACCGGGACCTGGCCGGCTTCGGTCGGCGACACATCGCGTACGACTTCGCCGAGCTCCGCGACGAGGTCATCTACCAGCTCGGTGCGCTGAACGCGTTCTGCCGGTTGTTCGGCACCCGGGTCCGCTACCTCAAGCCGCACGGCGCGCTCTACCACGCGACCAGCACCGACGAATCCCAGGCGGCGGCGGTGGTCGCCGCGGTCACCGGCTACGACCCCGAGTTGCCCGTCCTCTGCCTACCCGGCTCGACGCTGGCCCAGCTCGCCGTCGGCGCGGGCCTGCCGGTCGTCGCCGAGGCCTTCGCCGACCGCGCGTACCTGCCCAACGGGGCGTTGGTGCCCCGAGGCACCCCCGGCGCCGTGATCAGCGACCCGGAGCAGGTGGCCGAACGGGCGGTGCGGATGGCCGTCGAACGGGTCGTGGTGGCGGTGGACGGCACGGTCATCCCCTGCTCGGTCGACTCGATCTGCGTGCACGGCGACACCCCGGGCGCTGTTTCCGCCGCCGAACTGGTCCGCGCCACCCTGATCGACGCCGGCGTGTCCCTGGCGCCGTTCGCGTGAGCGGAGGGGCCCGTCGGGGCCCCTCCACACGCGTCAGGCGTCCAGGCCGCGGAGCACCAGCGGAAGCCGGGTCACCGCGCCGTCGACCACCCGGACCGGTACGCCCCAGTCCTGCCGGGTCAGGTGGCACGCCGCGTGTTCGACGTCCGCGTCACAGGTGGCCGCCTGGGCGGTCACCTGCAACACCCCGGCGGTGACCTCGCTGTTCAGCACCAGTCGACGGGACAGCTCGGTGCCCGTGCCGGCACCCTCCACCAGCAGTTCCGGCGGAGACGCGGACACCACCAACCGGGTCGACGGCCCGTACGTCTCGTCCAGCTTCTGCCCCGGCGCCGGGGTGAAGACGATGTCCAGGGTGACCTCACCGGCCGAGACGTCGGTCGGCTTGCGCTCGGTGCGGTGCCGAGGCCCGTCCACCGTGCTGGCACCCGCCGCCGACAGGGCACCCGGAGCGAGCCGCGTCAGCCGGTGCGCGGCGGACTCCACCACCAGCACCTCACCGGCCGGGGTGAGCACCAGGTCGCTGGGCTCCGCCAGCCCGTCGGCGACAGTGGAGACCTGATTGCTGTCCGGGTCGAAGCGGCGTACCGCCCCGTTGTACGTGTCAGCGATCAGCACCGAGCCGTCCGGCAACGCGCACACCCCCAGCGGGTGCTGGAGCAGCGCCGACTCCGCCGGCCCGTCCACGTGCCCGAAGTCGAACAGCCCCTGCCCGACGGCCGTGCCCAGCACACCGTTCTCGATGTAGCGGACGGCGCTGGTCTCACTGTCGGCGATCCAGAGCCGGGTGCCGTCGGCGGAGACGGAGAGCCCGGACGGCTGCGCCATCCACGCCTCGGCCAGAGGGCCGTCGCGCAGCGCCTCGACGGTGGTGCCCGCGTACATGCCGGCGGTCCGCTTGATCGGGTCGAACCACCAGAGCTGGTGGATACCGGCCATCGCGATGATCAGCTTGTCGTCGTACCAGGCCAGGTCCCACGGAGACGAGAGATCCACGGCGAGCGCGTCGTGGGCGTGGTCGTCGACCTCGGCACGCCACTGCCGCCCGCTGCCGGCCACTGTCACGACCTCGCCGGACTCCAGCCGTACGCCGCGCAGCAGGTGGTTGACGGTGTCGGCCACCACCAGGTCGTACCCGGCGACCTCGGCGACATGAGTCGGCAGCAGGCACACCCCCTGCGGCTCGGAGAACGTCGCCGCGGCAGCTGGCCCGTCGGCGCGGCCCCGCTCGCCCGAGCCGATCCGACGCACCGGCGTCTCGCCGTCCGGTGCCACCTCGACCAGGGAGTGCCGGGCCGAGTCCGACACCAGCAAATTGCCGTTCGGCAGCTGCGCCGCCTTGCCCGGGAAACGCAGCGCGGTCTCCGGTGCCGGCGGCGGAACGTACGGCCCGTCGCCCCGGTGCAGGGTGCCCTTGGCCTCGTGGGTGGCGATCAGCTCGTCGATCAACCGGGCGAGCCCTTCGGCGTGCCCCTCGCCCGCCATGGTGGCGACGACGTACCCCTCGGGGTCGATCACCGACAGCGTCGGCCAGGCCCGCGCCGCGTACTGCTGCCACATGTCCATCTCGGGATCGTCGAGTACGGGGTGGTGCACCCCGTACCGTTCGACGGCGGCGGCGAGGGCATCCGGGTCCTTCTCGTGCTCGAACTTCGGCGAGTGCACGCCGATCACGACGAGCACGTCGCCGTACTTCTCCTCCAGCGGGCGCAACTCGTCGAGGACGTGCAGGCAGTTGATGCAGCAGAACGTCCAGAAGTCCGCGATCACGATCTTGCCGCGAAGGTCCTGCAAGGTCAGATTCCGGCCGCCGGTGTTGAGCCACTGCCGGCCCCGCAGTTCGGGCGCCCGTACACGCGCTGTCGTTCCCATGCCCTCAGCCTGCCACGCCCCGCAGGCCCGATCGCCGTGACCCGGACGACAGGAGGCGTCGAGAAGTCCTGATAGTGGCGATCGGTGGCAGCAAGGGCTGATCTCCACCGGGTACGACGACGGCGGGGTCACGGTCGCCCGTGACCCCGCCGTCGGTGGAGTTACTTCGCGGCCGGCTTGAGACAGAGCACCCGGTTGGTGCCGTCGCCCGGCAGCACCACGTGCGGCTGCGTCGTGTCGGTGCACTTCTCCTTCGCGTCCACCTTCGACACGATCGTGAAAGCGTCCGCCTCGCCGCAGTCCGCCGCCGAAGCGCCACCCTCACCGGACTGCTTCACGCAGGTGCCGACCGCCGGGTCGAAGGCCGGCGTGTCGTTGCCCCCGAACTTGCCGAGCAGCATCAGCAGGCCGAGCGGCACCGCCAGGATCAGGACCGCGGCGATCAGGACAGCGGCCAGCACCCGGCCGTTGCGTACCTTCGGCGCCGGGGGTTCCACCTTCGGCGCGTCGGCGTCCGGCTTGAACGCGTCGAACCGACCCTGGTCCGCCTGGCCGGCGTCCTGGCCCCAGGGCGCCGGAGGCTGCTGCGCGGGCGGAAACGACGGCGGGAAGTTACCGCCGGGCACCGGCTCGGTCGCCGGCCCGGCACCGAAGCCCGGCCCACCGAAGCCACCGGAGCCTGACCCACCGAAGTCCGGCCCGCCGAAGGCAGCGGTGCCGTTGACCGCGGCGGTGCCGGCGGCCGGCGACCCGGGGCCGCCGAACTGGTCGGCCGGCCGTTCCGCACCGGCGTGCGGCCGGTTGCCGTTCACCGGCCTGTTGTTGCCGGGCGCGTCGACGAAGGACGGCACGCCCGGCGGGAACGCCGGCGGTGCCTCACCGAACGCGTTGGGTGCGGGCTGCCGGTCGTCGAAACGCGGATCGGCTGCGGGCTCGCCACCCCAGCCGGGGCCGCCCTGCCGCTGCGAGTCGTCCTGCCACTCGGGCACGACCGGCCGTTGCGGGTCGTTCTGCCACTCCGGCATGACCGGCCGCTGCGGGTCGTTCTGCTGCCACTCGGGCACGACCGGCCGTTGCGAGTCGTGCTGCCAATCGGGTGCGGCCTGGCGCTCGGCTGCCGGGTCGGCCTGGAACGACTCCGGCTCCGGCTCGTTCTCCGGCTCGGGCCGAGCCGGGCGGCCGTACACCCGAGGTTGTGGCGAGGCCGTGCTGGTCGGCCGGACGGCCTGGTCGGTGGGGGGCATCACCCGGCTGGCCAGCGGCACCGAGGCGCTCGCCGTGGCCCGGGCGACGCCGGCCGCCGACTCGGCCTCCGACGCCGGTACGACAGCACGACCCGCGCCGGACTCCGGAGAGGTACGCGGGGCGGGCACCACCGCGCCGCTCGCGGAAGCGTCCTCAGCGCGACCCCAGCCGGCCGGCTCCGCTTCGTACTGTGCGGCGGCGTCCGGCGCCTCCCGCTCGGCGTACGCGGGCTGCTCGGGGATCGGAGCGAAGTGGGCCTGCGGCGGCGCGTAGTCGGCCGGCGGGATTGCGGCCAGGCTGGCACCCGGCACGCGCTGCTCCTGTGGGGGCAGCGGCACGGCGTTCGCCGGCGAGATGCCCGGTGCGGGCCCGGGCTGGTAGGCGGGCGCCTCGTCGGCGCGGTCGGCTTCCCAGCCACCACGGGACTGGGCGGAAGCTTCCGCCTCGGCGCGACCCCACACCTCACCGGGTGCCCACGGTTCGGCCTGTGGCACGGCGGGAGCGTTCGGTGCCGCGTTGTTCGGGTTGGCAGGCCAGCCGGGCGCGCCGTCGTTACCGGGCACGCTGGCGCTGGCGCGAGCGGGCAGGCCGCTCTGCTCCGGCGGGGTCCACCCCGACGGCTCCGGACGCTCGGTCGGCTGGTCCTGGGGTGCCAGCACCCAGTCGGGCTGCTGCGGACGGCCCTCGGCGCCCTGCCAGGCGGCGGGTTGCGCGGGCTGGTCCTGGCGTGCGTCGCCGCCGTCGTTCCAGGCTGCGGGTTGCGCCTGCTGCTGTGCGGCCCACCCGCCGGACTGCGCCGGATCGTCCTGGCCGGGCCGGCTCGGTGCCGGCACCTGAGCCGCCCCACGGACGGCGTTCGGCGGGGCTGCCTGCCCCCATGCGGGGGCGGACTGCTCCTGCGGCTCCGCGGGCTGACCCCAGGTCGGCGGTGACTGCTCGGCCGGCGTCCACGCCGGCTGGTCGTCACGCGCAGCGGTGCTGGCGGGCCAGCCGCCGTTGCCGGACGCGTCGTCCTGCTGGGCGCCGCCGGACCAACCGCCGGCCTGCTGCGGCTCGGGCTGCTGCGACTCGGCGCCGCGCCAGTCACCAGCGGGCGGGTTGGCCTGCGCGGCGCCACCCCAGCCGCCGGACTGGGCCGGATCTTCCTGGGCAGGCCAGGCAGCAGTGGCCGGAGGCACCTGCGCGGCACCCCTCGCGGCCGGCTGGGCCTGCACCCACTCGGGCTGCTCAACGGCACCCGAGGCCCAGGTGGGCGCCGGTGACGTCTGCTCGGCCGGCGTCCAACCCTGCTGTTGCGCGGCCCCCCACGTGCCGGGCTGCTGCTGCGGCGGCTCGCTCGTGCCACCGCCTGCGGCCCAGGCGGGCTGCGCCGGGTCGTTGGGCTGCGGGGCAGCACCCCAGGCGGGGGCGGGCGGCTGCTCAGCCTGGGTCGCCCATGCCGGCGTCGACGGGTTGGGCCGCGTCGGCGGCGGGGGCGCCCAGCCCAGGTCGGGGCCGGCGGCGTTCTGGCCGTTGTCCGGCTGCGCCGGGCGGTCGCCGTACGGCGCCGGTCCGCCGGCGCCCGGTGACACCTCGTCCGGCTCTTGGCCGGGACGGTGCGGGCCCTCGGACGTCATGGGTGCGCCTCCTCCATCACATGTCGGCTCGCCGGTGCCGATCGGTCTCCTCGGCATGGCTGCCGGCGTCACCGGCGTGCCGCTGTGCCGGCTCCCCGCACGGTATCGGGTAGCGGCACGGCGCGTCCAAGGAGCACCGGTCGTCACTGCGCGTGGCCGGTCGGTGGCGAGCAGCTTCTGTCAGCTCGGCCTCTGCCGGGTCGGCGGGCGGCGACCGAAGCCCACCGTACCGGGCGCTGCGGCAGGGCGGAATCCCGGTGGTGGGTGGTGGGAAACGCCGATGGCCCACCCGGTGGGCCGGGTGGGCCATCGATCTGGAGGAGGTGCGGAATGTCGTGGAGCGTCAGCTCATGTGACGCTGGGCGATGACGAGGATCTCCTCGCGGACCGCCGGCGAGTTCGCCGAGCGCAGCGCGTGCTCGATGGCACGGGCGCGGCGGTTGGCGTCGCGGTGGTTGCGGATTCGCTCGATCATGCTCATTGGTGGGTCCCCCTAGTTATTCGGTTGTCAGCCCCTGATGCGTCTATTCAACACCAGAGGCAGGTGAAGTTCCATCGATTATTAGGTGAGCTGAGACACTTGCCTAACAATCAAAGGTCAACAGGCGTCTCGGCCGACGGTTCCGTCGCCCAAACGACACGGCCGGTGTGCCGGGCGTTAACCCGTGGCACACCGGCCGTGGCTGGCGTTACGAACGATCAGGTCCAGGCGAGCAGCGCCGCCTCCGGATCGGCGAGGAAGTCGCCGATGTCGCGCAGGAACTTCGAGCCCAGCTCACCGTCGATGATCCGGTGGTCGAAGCTCAGCCCCAGCGTGGTCACCTGACGCACCTTGACCTTGCCCTTGTGCACCCAGGGCATCTCCCGCACCGCGCCGAAGGCCAGGATCGCGGACTCGCCCGGCGGCAGGATCGGCGTGCCGGTGTCCACCCCGAACACCCCGACGTTCGTGATGGTCAACGTGCCACCAGACATGTCCGCCGGCGAGGTGCGGCCGGACTTGGCCGTCTGCACCAGGTCGGTCAGCGAGTCCGCCAACTCGCGCAGCGAGAGTCGGCCGGCGTCCTTGACGTTCGGCACGATCAGGCCACGCTCGGTGGCCGCCGCGATACCGAGGTTGACGTACTCCTTGACCACGATCTCGTCGCCCGCCCAGGTCGAGTTGACCATCGGGTGACGCTTCACCGCCAGCAGCACCGCCTTGGCCACCAGCAGCAACGGCGAGACCCGTACGTCGCGCCACTCCCGTCGGCTGCGCAGCCGCTCCAGAGCCTTCATCGCCCGGGTCACGTCGACGGTCAGGAACTCCGTCACGTGCGGAGCGGTGAACGCCGAGCGCGACATGTTCTCGGCGGTGAGCTTGCGTACCCCCTTGACCGGGATGCGCTGCTCGCGGTCCGCGCCGAAGCTCGCGGCGCTCGTCGCCGTCGCCGCGATCGGCTCGGCCACCACCGCGGCGCCGTTCGCCGCCTGCTGCACGTCCTCCCGGGTGATCGAGCCCAGCGGACCCGAACCGGTCAGGGCGGTCAGGTCGACACCCAGATCCTTGGCGAGCTTGCGCACCGGCGGCTTGGCGAGCACCAGACCGCCCGTCGCCGCGACGCCCTGCCCGTTATGCCCAGGTGCGACCGGAGCCGGGGCGGGTGCCGGCGCGACCGGAGCCGGCGTCGCGGCGGCCTGTGCCGGGACGCCGCCCTTGCGCGGGCGGCGCTTGGCAGAGGTCGTACGCGGGCCGTAGCCGACCAGCACCGCGGTCCGCCCACCCGGGGCCGCACCGCCGATCAGACCGGGCTCCACCATGCCTTCGGCCGGTGCCACCTCCACCGCCGCCAGCGAAGCCGCCGACGGGATGGGCAGGTCGCCGCTGGGGGTGGCCGTGGTCGACGGGGCGTCCAGCGGACCGGCACCCGGGTCGGTGTCGATCGCGATGATCGGCGCACCCACCTCCACAGTGGTGCCCTCGGGGTGGTGGATCGCCTGCACCTGCCCGGCCCACTTCGCCGGGATCTCCACGGCCGCCTTGGCCGTCTCCACCTCGACGATCGGCTGGTTCAACTCGATGATGTCGCCGACCTTGACGAGCCAGGTCAGGATCTCGCCCTCGGTCAGCCCTTCGCCCAGGTCGGGCAGGTTGAACGTCTTGATCCGGGACATGTCGCTCACCAGCCGAAGGTGCGGTCGACGGCGTCGAGCACCCGGTCGAGGTCGGGCAGGTACTCCTCCTCCACCCGGGCGGCCGGGTAGGGGGTGTCGAAGCCGGTCACCCGCAGCACCGGCGACTCCAGGGAGTAAAAGCACTCCTCGGTGATCCGGGCGGCCAACTCGGCGCCGAGACCGATGTTCGACGGCGCCTCGTGCACGACGACCGCGCGGCCGGTGCGCTTCACCGACTCGTACGCGGCGCTCAGGTCCAGCGGGGAGAGCGAGCGCAGGTCGATGACCTCCATCTCCCGGCCGTCCTCGGCCGCCGCGGTTGCCGCCTCCAGGCAGGTCCGCACCATCGGCCCGTAGGCCAGCACCGTGACGTCGGTGCCGGGCCGCACGACCCGGGCCGAGTGCAGGGGGTACGCCTCGGACAGCGGCGCGTCCAGGTCGACCTGACCCTTCTCCCAGTAGCGCCGCTTGGGCTCCAGGAAGACGATCGGGTCGTCCGAGGCGATGGCCTGCTGGATCATCACGTACGCGTCCTGCGGGTTGGAGCAGGTCACGACCTTCAGGCCGGCGGTGTGCGCGAAGTACGCCTCCGGCGACTCGGAGTGGTGCTCGACGGCGCCGATGCCGCCGCCGAACGGAATCCGGATCACCATGGGGATGCTGAGCTTGCCGCCCGAGCGGTAGTGCATCTTCGCCACCTGCGACACGATCTGGTCGTACGCGGGGTAGACGAAACCGTCGAACTGGATCTCGCAGACCGGCCGATAGCCACGGATGGCCAGACCGACCGCCGTGCCGATGATGCCGGACTCGGCCAACGGGGTGTCGATCACCCGCTGGTCGCCGAAGTCCTTCTGGAGCCCGTCGGTGATCCGGAAGACGCCGCCGAGCT
The DNA here is from genome assembly GCF_053592955.1 of Micromonospora sp. NPDC002411. Lineage (NCBI taxonomy): Bacteria > Bacillati > Actinomycetota > Actinomycetes > Micromonosporales > Micromonosporaceae > Micromonospora > Micromonospora sp. NPDC002411. The sequence goes on from NZ_JBSFBM010000012.1 coordinate 12,307, forward strand.
TGCCGACGTCCTCGCCCATGATGATGACCTTGGGGTCGGTCTCCAGGGCGCGGCGCAGGCCGGTGTTGAGGGCCTTGCCGATGGTGAGCGTCTCCGTGGCCATCAGTGGGCGCTCCCCTCGAACGACTCCATGTAGCGGTTGAACTTCGCGCGCTGCTCGTCGAGCAGCGGAGAGCCGTTGGGGTAGACGTGGTCGAACATCGTCACCGGCTCCGGGTTGGGCATGTTGAGCACCCGCTCGCGCAGGTGCACCGACTCGCGGCGGGCCTGCTCGTCGACTTCGGCGAAGAAGGCCGCGTCGGCGATCTGCTGCTTCTCCAGGAAGGCCTTGACCCGGGTGATCGGGTCTTTGGCCTGCCACGACTCGACCTCGCTGGCGATCCGGTAGCGGGTCGGGTCGTCGGAGGTGGTGTGGGCGCCCATCCGGTAGGTGTAGGCCTCGATCAGGCTCGGGCCCTGCCCGTGCCGGGCGTTGTCCAGCGCCGTGCGGGTCACCGCGTAGGAGGCCAGCACGTCGTTGCCGTCCACCCGTACGCCGGGGAAACCGAAGCCGGCGGCCCGCTGGTAGAGCGGGACCCGGGTCTGCCGTTCCAACGGCTCGGAGATCGCGTACTGGTTGTTCTGGCAGAAGAAGACCAGCGGCGCGTTGAAGACGCTGGCCCAGACGAACGCCTCGTTCACGTCGCCCTGGCTGGTAGCCCCGTCGCCGAAGTAGGCGATCGCGGCCTCGCCGTCGTCGTTGCCGATCTTGCCGTCCATGGTGATGCCCATGGCGTAACCGGTGGCGTGCAGGGTCTGCGCACCGATGACGATCGTGTACATGTTGAACTTGAACTCGTTCGGGTCCCAGCCGCCCTGGTCGACACCGCGGAACAGGCCCAGCGGCATGATCGGGTCGATGCCCCGGCAGTAGAGGACGCCGTGCTCCCGGTAGGTCGGGAAAGCCATGTCCTGCGATCGCAGCGCCCGCCCGGAGCCGACCTGGGCGGCCTCCTGGCCGAGCAGGCTGGCCCAGAGGCCCAGCTCGCCCTGGCGCTGGAGGGCGGTCGCCTCGGCGTCCAGCTTGCGGACCATCACCAGATCGCGGTAGAGCCCGCGGTATTCCTCGTCGGTGAAGTCCACGCGGTACTCGGTGCCGTCCGGCCCGGTGGCGCTGTCGATGCGCTCACCGTCCGGGGTGAGCAGCTGCACCAGCTCCGGATTACCGGCTGCGCCCTTCTTGGAGCGGGGTGCAGGCCGCCTGCTGCGGGTGGTGCCCCCGGGGTCGCCCTTTGCCATCGGTCTCTCCCTGTCGTGTCTGCGTCGGCACCGGGGGATCACCCGGCCGCGCAACTCGTGCGCCTGCCCGGCTGCTGCCGGACGGGTTCCTGGCGGCCGCGCCTAGCCCCGGTGGGGGTTGCCGCACGGCGTGAACCGGGTTCTGGCCGAACCCGGATCGGGAGTGCCGGCGCTCAACCGCGCCTGCCGCGAGGGTGCGCGGAGGTCACGGCTGCGTTGCCGTCGTGCTCCATATTCGCAGAGCAGGTGAGCGCGCCCACAGTACGCCTACCTCGCATCTCGACCGGCCACGCTTTGCCATCGTTTGTCGTCATCATGCCGGGCTGCGTCTCCAGGGTGATCCGGCGACGATTCGTCACCGTTCGGTCAGCACCGCGTGTCGACACGCGGTGGAGGTTGGCTAACGCAGGGTGACTGCGGAAGGCTGATTCCCGCAGGATCGCGCCTATCGGGTTATTTGCCAGCTTTGGCGGGGCGTCTCTCCATCTCGGCCGACGGCTACGACAAGGGGTGTGCGGTGCACGAGCCAGGTGACGGTCCCGGCACACCGGCGCTCGGCCGGCACCGGTCCGCAGGCGGTTACCGCCGGGTGGTCGGTGTGCACCGTGCCCCCGGCAGCGGCGGCCCCACCCGGGGTTACCTGCTCACCGTCGCCCTGTTGGCCGGGACCGCGTCGATGCCGATCCTCGCCGCGATCAGCGCCGGCTCGGCCACTCCGGGCAGCACCGCACTGCCGGACAGCAGCACCCCCTTCATCCCGACCCCGTCGGTCGGCCCGGTTCTGATCCCGCTGCCGATGACCAGCCAGCCAGGGCTCCCACCGCCCGGCACACCCAGCGTCGTTCCACCCAGCGGCTGGCTGCCCGCCGCTCCCCGCCGTTCCCCTGAGGAGCCGGCCACTGCCGACCGGGGTCCCGCCCTGCGGGGGACGACGACCCGCCCGCCGGCACCGAAACCCACCCGGGGCACCTCGCCGGCCGTACCGCCGCCCGTCGCTCCGCCGCCGCCGACCGCTTCGCCGACCGACCCGGGCCCGACCGGTTCACCAGACCCGGACCCGACCGACCCGGACCCCACCGGTTCGTCAGATCCGGACCCGACGGATCCACCGGACCCGGATCCGACCGGCTCCACCGGGCCTGATCCGACCCCGACCCTGACGGTGGACCCGACGCCCACGTTCGAGCCGACACCGACGGTCGACCCGAGCCCCACGGTGGGTCCGACCTCCACGCCGACCGACCCCTCGACCGCCACCGCAGCGCCGACCAGCACCCGGTCCGTGCCACCCACGACGCCCGCGCCGCCGTCCACCACGCCCGCGCCGCCACCCACGACGCCCGCGCCGTCCGCGACCGCGCTGCCGTCCGCGACGCCCGCGACCACCGCCGCACCGGCCAGCCGGCCCGGCCCGGCAGTTCCGTCATAGCCGACCGCTTCCGCGGCTCCCACGATCTGCCCGGTGCCGCTGGCCCGACCGGCACACCCCGTGGTGCCACCGGCGGTACGGTGACGAACAGCCGCGGCCCATCCGGTGCCGGGGGCGTTCGACGGTAGGCGCGTACCGGAGGGGGTGGCGTGGGCGGCGGTGCGGAACTCCGCCCGGTCACCACCCGACCTGGCCCGGGCCAACGAGTCGCCCGGCTGGTCACCGAGGTGACCGCACCGGCAGTGCTCGTGTCGTTGCTCATCCTCACGGTGAGCTGGCACAGCGCGAGCCGCCCCGGTCAGGGTCTCGTCTGGGGGCTGCTCGCCACGTTCTTCGTCACCGGCATCCCGTTCGCCTACATCGTCGGCGGGGTACGCCGCGGCCGGCTCACGGACCATCACATCGGCCGGCGGGAGCAGCGCCGGGCACCGTTGCTGGTGGGCCTCGGCTCGGTCGCGGGAGGGCTCGCCCTGCTCGCCGTGCTCGACGCACCCCGCCCGGTGCTGGCGCTGGCCCTGGCCGGGCTGGTCGGCCTGGTGGTCGCCGTGTCGGTCAGCCACTGGTGGAAGATGTCGATCCACTCGGCGGTGACCGCCGGCACCCTGGTCATCCTGACGCTGACCTTCGGGACGCGCGTGGTCGTCGCCGCACCGCTCCTGGCGTTGGTCGGCTGGTCCCGGGTGCGGTTGGGCGACCACACGGTGCCGCAGGTGCTCGCCGGCGGCGTGCTCGGCGCACTGATCGCCGCGGCGATCTTCGGCCCGTTGCGCTGAACGGGCCTGGCCGCCGGACCGGCCTGGAACGAACGCTAGGCCGGGCGCGGGACGCCGGGCCTGGTCGAGGCGGGCGGCATCGCACCGCCCGCCTCGGATGTCGTCAGGCGCCGTCGTCGGCGAGGCGGTGTCGGTTCGCCTCGATCCACGCGTCCAGCGCGGCCGGGTCGTCCGGGTCCACTCCGTCGGCCATCAGCTGGGCCACGGCGGCGGTGGCGGCGCTGCGCCGCTCACCCGTCGAGTAGAGGCGCGCGAACTCTGGCACCATCTCCTCGATCGCCTCGTCGGTGCGGGTCGTCGCCGCCTCGGGCAGGCCGCGCTGGCGGGACGCGTACCGCGCCCACGCCCGCAGCACCCGGGGCAGCATCGCCGCGTCGTCCATGTCGAGCACGGCCCGACGGTGCACCCAGTCCAGCAGGAAGAGCCCGGACACCGCCGGGCTCCAGCGCATCGGGTCGGCGTCCGGGAAGGTTGCTGAGTGGTCCAGCAGCAGGCTCAGGCAGAAGTGCAGCGAAGCCAACTCCGGGCCGTCGACGGAGTCCAGGCCGAAACGGGTGGCCTCCGGCGCGGCGAGGAACCGCCGGACCAGGTCGGTGCGTTCGGCGGCGGAGAGCGGCTCGACCTCCGCCGGACCGGTCGGCTCGGTCGCGGTGGGCAGCATCGCCAGTCGGGCGCCGACGAGCGCCCGGTCGGTGGCCAGCGAACCCTCGCCGGGCAACTCGCTCAGCTCGTCGGTCACCGCGAGGTGGCGGGCCACCTCGCCTCGGAGCCGGGCTGGGTTCTCGGTACGGAACCAGGTCAGCTCGTCGTCCGCGCACATCTGCCGGACCTGGTCCAGGATCCGTTCGGCCGGCCCGCCCACGAAGATGTCCTTGGTGATCCCGATGTTGTGGTCCACGAGGGCCACCAGCGCGTGCTCGGAGCCGCCGGACGCGTCGTCGTAGGCGAAGGTGGCGAGGTAGGAGGTCTGGTCGCCGTAGACGTCGCCGTACGCCCAGGAGCCGGTGAGGTGCACCCGGCCGAGCTGACCGGTCCAGCTGGGCGCCTGGCTGCCCGGGCGTACCCGCTCGGTGCCCTCGGCGTCCGGAACGAGCCTGGCGAAGATCTGGCGGATGGTGGTCGCCGACGCGATCCGGCGTCGGGCGGTGGCGGCGAGAAACCCGGTGACGAACTCCCGTACGGCGGTGTCGCGGTCGGTCTCCGCGATGGCGTAGACACTGCCCAGCAGCGCGCTGCCGAGCATCTCGGCGTCGAGGGCGGACTCCAGCTTGGTCACGTCGCGTGCGGCGTGCAGCACCGCGTCGTAGGGGGTCTGAGGCGTGGCCATGCTTCGACCCTACGCCGCCCAGGGCGTACGCAGAGCGGTAGCGAGCCGCGTCGGACGTCAGCGGCGGGCGGCGTCCCGCAGCGCGTCGCGTGCCTGCGCGTACGAGCCGAGCACGATTCGCACCGGCGCGAGCACGTACTCCTCGCCCACCTCGGCGACCCGGACCGTCAGCCGTTGCCGGGCACGGGCCCGCGCGCGCCGGGCGGCCCAGCGAATCACCGGTCGGGTCAGCGCCGCCACCAGCAGCCCGGCGAGCAGACCGCCGAGCAGCAGCAGCGTCGGCAGTGGCACCTGCCCGACCATCGGGTTGTCCAACGCGGGCAGGCCGAGTATCCGTAGCGCGTAGCCGAGCACCAGCCAGCCCAGGCCGACCGCGGCGGCCAGGGTGACCAACCACTGCACACTGCCCACGACCCGCCACCACACCGGCTGACGGTCCAGGCCGAGGTCGGTGCCGGCGATCGCCCGGTCCAACGCGTCCGGCATGTCGTCGAGGCGGGACCGGGCGGCGGAGGTCACCGCCGTCGGCCAGGCGGCGGGCAGGTCGCCGGCGGCGCGGTCGGCCACCGCGCGGATCGCGAGGCCCAGGGCAGAGCGCTGCGCGACCGTCGGGTCGGGCACCGAGGTCGCCGCCACCAGGCTCTCCGCCGGGTCGGCGTCCGCGCCGACCGGGCCGGGTAGGTGCAGCCGACGCAGCGGGTCGGGCCGCAACCGTCGCCAGCCCCGGACCACCGGCCAGCCGGTGGTCGCGCCGGCCCGATGCCGGTACGCCCGCTCCACCGCCTCGCTCACCGCCGGCACGCCAGCGGCATCGGCCAACGCCCGGTTCAACCCGGCGACAGCCCCGTCGTCCGGACCACCGGCGGGTCGGGCCGAGCCGACCAGTTCGTCCAGCCCGACGACGACGGTGTCGACGTCACCGGCGAGCCGCCGCAGCGCGGCCTGCCGCTCGGCGACGGTCCGCTCCAACGCGTCGCGCAGTCCGACCATCCCGGCCGGGTCGATGGCGGTGGTGGCCAGCAGGGGCACCCCGGTCAGCCCGTCCGAGTCGAGCAGCCGGCGCAGGTCGTCCATGACCCGGGGCAACTCGGCCGGGGGCAGCCGATCGGCCTGGTTGAGCACGACCAGCGTGACGTCGCGGTGCCGGTGGAACTCGCGCAGGTAGTTGTCGTGGATGACCCGGTCGGCGTACTTCTGCGGGTCGACCACCCAGACCACCTGGTCGACCAGGCCGAGCAGCCGGTCCACCTCCAGCCGGTGGGACCGCTGCACCGAGTCGAAGTCGGGCAGGTCGAGCAGGATCAGCCCGTGCAGCGCCGACTCGTCGTCCGCGTCCAGGGCGCTCTCCCGGACGAAGCGGTGTCGGGGCAGCACGCCGGTCCAGTCGAGCAGACGGTTGGCGCCCTCCAACGGCCCCCACACGCAGGCGTGGGTCACGCCGGTGGTCGGCCGGCGGACCCCGACCGGCGACAGTTCCAACCGGGCCAACGCGTTGAACAGACTGGACTTGCCGCTGCCGGTCGCGCCGGCCAGAGCGACCACTGTGTGGTCGCGGGACAGCGCGAGCCGGGTGCCAGCCCGCTCGACCACTGTGTGCGCGGGCACGAGTTCGGCGTCCGGCAGCAGGCCGTCCACCGCGGCCAGGAACCGGCGTACCGCGTCCAGCCGGGCGATCAGCGCGTCGGCGTCGACCCGTTGGTCTCCGCGGAACGCCTCGCGGAGCCGGCCGGTGATGTTCGTCACCGGGAACCCTCCTCGTCGACGGCCGGCCGGCTGTCGCCAGCGGCGGACAGGCCGCTGCGGTGTCGGGCCAGTTCGACCCGCCCTGCGGCCCGGCGTAGGCCGTCACCGACGTCCGCGGCGGGGCGGGCGTCCGCGGTGCGACTCAGGAAGCGCTCGGCCTCCGCGTCGAGCAGCGTCCGCACCCGGCTCAGCAGGTCGGTGCGGGCCTTGGCGGCGAGGGTACGCACCGCCTGGTCGCCGAAGATCGCCTGGAGTACGGCCTGCGCGGCGACGGTGGTGCCGGCCCCGGTGGCCACCTCCAGCCCGGTGGGGATGAACGCGGTGGACGCGAAGACGGCGATCATCACGGCCAGCCCGGTGGCGTTGACCGCGTACGCGGCGGTGCGGGCCACGAACCGTTTGTCACCGCCCTCGACCCGGACCAGCTCCAACACCCCGCGCTGCCAGTCCCGGACCATCCGTTCGGCGCGTGCCGGCAGGTCGTCGCTCGGGTGGGCCAGCGCGGGGTCGAGCAGCCCGGCACCCGCCGGGTGCGCTTTCCACCCGGTGTACGCGGATTCGGCGGCCTCCGAGGCCACCCCGCGCAGCAGTGTCACCAGCTGCGACTCGATGGCGTTGCGAAGCTCGGTGGCAGGTGCCGGCCGCCCGGTGACAGCGGCGACGACCCGGTCCCGTAGGCGGCCGATCCGTGCCTCCAGGGTGCGGAACAGCTCGCCGGTGCCGACGAACTCCTGCCAGCGGGCGAGCACCTCCCCCCGGAGCAGCCGACCGTCCTGGAGCCCCTGCTCGGCGGTGCGCTCGGCACCCCGGTACGCGGCCCGGACCCGTTCGTCCAGTGCGTCGGCGGCGGCGACCTGCTCGTCGGCGGCGTCGGCCAACTCCTCGACGGCGGGGTGCAGCGCGGCCAGCGCCCCGTCCAACGTCTGGCGGACCACCGCTGCCCGGGCGTCCGCGTCGGCGGCCAGCCGGGCGAACCAGTCGGCGAGTGACGCGGTCACCCCTTCGGGCAGCAGGCCCTGCCCGTCGACCCAGGTCTCCGGCAGCACGAACAGCGGCGCCTGGCCGAGGCCCTGTTCGGCGAGCATCTCGGCCAGGTGCGCGGAGATCTCGTCGGTGGCCTCCGCGGGCACCCGGTCCAGCACCATGGCGATCACCGCGCCTCGCGCCCGGGCGCTGCGCAGCAGCTCCCAGGGCACCGCGTCGGCGTACCGGGCGGCAGTGGTGACGAAAAGCCAGAGATCGGCGGCGGCCAGCAGTTGGGTGGCGAGGGCCCGGTTGGCGTCGACCACCGAGTCGATGTCGGGCGCGTCGATGAAGGCCAGCCCGGGGGGCAGGGCCGGCGCGGTGACCAGGTGCAGGGCGCGCGGGTCTTCGCTCGGTTCGGTGGTGCGGGTCAGCCCGGGCAGCAGGTCACCCTGCCGGAACCAGGCCGCGTCGGACGGGTTGCAGACCAGCACCGGGGACCGGGTGGTCGGCCGGAGCACGCCGGCGGCGCTGACCCGGGCCTTGACCAGGCTGTTGACCAGTGTCGACTTGCCCGCTCCGGTGGAGCCGCCGACCACCACGAGCAGGGGGGCGTCCAGTCGGGCGAGCCGGGGTAGCAGGTAGTCGTCGAGTTGGTCGGTCAGGGCCGTGGCGGTGTGCCGGGAGGCGCTGGCGGAGGGCAGCGCGAGAGGGTACCGGGTAGCGCCGATCGCCTCCCGGAGGCCCGACAGCGCGCTGGGGAGGCTGTCGTCCCCGGTGGTGGCGGACGGCTCCTCCGTGGCGTCCGGCGGGCCGGTGCGGGTGGCGACGGCAGGCGCGCCGGAACGGGTGGCGGGATCGCCGTGCGTCGTCACCGCTAAAGCGTGCCCGACCGATGCAAGGGAAGACAACCGGACGGTAATTGCGAGTGGGGTTGCGTCGGGTTGACTCAACCCGACTTGACGATTGGCCAACGCGTGGCAGTATTGAGTCAAGTTCACTCAACTTGTGGTGGGGCCCGCTGCGGGCGGTGCTCGCCAGGCAGCCGCGGGCAGCGCCCGTCACCTGCACAACCTTACGAAGCGAGGAAGCGAAGATGGCACGTGCGGTCGGTATCGACCTCGGCACGACGAACTCCTGCGTCAGCGTTCTCGAGGGCGGTGAGCCCACCGTCATCGCCAACGCTGAGGGCTCGCGGACGACCCCGTCGATCGTCGCGTTCGCCCGCAACGGCGAGGTGCTCGTCGGTGAGGTCGCCAAGCGCCAGGCAGTGACCAACCCGGACCGGACGATCCGGTCGGTCAAGCGCGAGGTCGGCACGAACTGGTCCGTCGACATCGACGGCAAGAAGTACACCCCGCAGGAGATCTCGGCCCGGACCCTGATGAAGCTCAAGCGGGACGCCGAGGCGTACCTGGGTGAGCAGATCACCGACGCGGTGATCACCGTCCCGGCCTACTTCAACGACAGCCAGCGGCAGGCCACCAAGGAGGCCGGTGAGATCGCCGGCTTCAACGTGCTGCGGATCGTCAACGAACCGACCGCTGCCGCCCTGGCGTACGGGCTGGACAAGGGCTCCAAGGAGCAGACCGTCCTGGTTTTCGACCTCGGTGGCGGCACCTTCGACGTGTCGCTGCTGGAGCTGGCCGAGGGCGTCGTCGAGGTCAAGTCGACGAGCGGTGACAACCAGCTCGGTGGCGACGACTGGGACCAGCGGATCATCGACCACCTGGTCAAGACGTTCCGTGGTGAGCACGGCATCGACCTGTCTCAGGACAAGATGGCCCTCCAGCGCCTCCGCGAGGCGGCCGAGAAGGCCAAGATCGAGCTGTCCGCAGCCACCACCACCAACATCAACCTGCCGTACATCACCGCCGGCGCGGCCGGCCCGCTGCACCTCGACGTGACGCTGAGCCGCGCCGAGTTCCAGCGGATGACGCAGGACCTGCTGGACCGTTGCAAGGGCCCGTTCGAGCAGGCCGTGAAGGACGCCGGGATCAAGATCTCCGACGTCGAGCACGTCATCCTGGTCGGTGGTTCGACCCGGATGCCCGCCGTGACCGACCTGGTCAAGCAGCTCACCGGCCGCGACCCCAACAAGGGTGTCAACCCGGACGAGGTCGTCGCCGTCGGTGCCGCCCTCCAGGCCGGTGTGCTCAAGGGCGAGGTCAAGGACGTCCTGCTGCTCGACGTGACCCCGCTGAGCCTGGGCATCGAGACCAAGGGCGGCATCTTCACCAAGCTGATCGAGCGCAACACCACCATCCCGACCAAGCGTTCCGAGGTCTTCACCACTGCCGACGACAACCAGCCGTCGGTGCTGATCCAGGTGTTCCAGGGTGAGCGGGAGATCGCGGCGTACAACAAGAAGCTCGGCACCTTCGAGCTGACCGGCCTCCCGCCGGCGCCGCGCGGCGTGCCGCAGATCGAGGTCGCCTTCGACATCGACGCCAACGGCATCGTCAACGTGCACGCCAAGGACCTGGGCACCGGCAAGGAACAGAAGATGACGATCACCGGCGGCTCCTCGCTGCCGAAGGACGACATCGAGCGGATGCGCCGGGACGCCGAGGAGCACGCGGAGGAGGACAAGCGCCGCCGCGACGACGCCGAGACCCGCAACGTGGCCGAGGCACTCCAGTGGCAGACCGAGAAGTTCCTCGCGGAGAGCGGCGACAAGCTGCCCACCGAGAACCGGGAGCAGCTCAACGAGGCGCTCGGCGAGCTTCGGGGCGCCCTCGGCGGTCAGGACATCGAGAAGATCAAGTCCGCGCACGAGAAGCTGGCGCAGGTCTCCCAGCAGGCTGGCTCGCTGCTCTACTCGCAGCAGGCCGAGCAGGGTCAGCAGCCGGGCGGCGAGCCCGGCCCGGGTGCCACCGGTGCGACCGGTGCGACCGGCGCGCAGGCTGGCGGCGCCGACGACGTGGTCGACGCGGAGATCGTGGACGAGGACGGCAAGAAGTGACCGTCGGCCTCCGACACGTTTCCACCGCGAAGGGGATGAGGTAGCCGCATGACGCAGAAGCCACGAGCCGCCGACCCGGACGACACCGGGTCGACGCCGGGTGGCTCCGCGACCACGGAGCCGACCACCGGCGACGGGGAGGGGGTCGTCATCCGCAACAACCGCAAGCTCATCGACACCTCGGAGCCCGAGGGCACCGCGGCCGACGCGGAGACCGGCGTGCCGGCCGAGGGCCTCGTCGAGGACGCCGAGGTTGTGGTCGACGAGATCGAGGTCGAGGTCAACTCCACCGACGGGCCGGAGCCGTCCGGTCCGGCGGTGGTGGACGCCCCGGCGCAGCCGGTGGACGGTGGAGGCCCGGGCACCTCGCTCGGCGCCGAGCTGGAGGCGCTCCGGGCCGACCTGGACGAGCGCACCAGGGACCTGCAGCGGGTGTCGGCGGAGTACGCCAACTACCGCAAGCGGGTCGACCGGGACCGCAGCCTGGTGCAGGAGCAGGCCACGGGTTCGGTGTTGGCCGCGCTGTTGCCGATCCTCGACGACCTGGACCGCGCTCGGGAACACGGCGACCTGGTCGGGCCGTTCGGCACGGTGGCGGAACAGCTCACCACCGCGCTGGGCAAGTTCGGCCTGAACGCGTTCGGCGAGCAGGGCGACCCGTTCGACCCGACCCGGCACGAGGCGGTCGCGCACCAGACCTCGGCCGACGTCAGCGAGCCGACCTGCGTGCAGGTCATGCGGCGCGGATACCAGCTCGGTGAGCGACTGCTGCGCCCCGCGCTGGTCGCGGTCGCGGACCCGGAATAGTGCGAAACAGTGACCAGGCCGTCCCGCCCACCACCCAACGGTGGGCGGGACGGTCGGGCCACGAGGGGCGAGAGGAGGTGGACCGGTGAGTTCCAAGGACTGGATCGAGAAGGACTTCTACGCCGTGCTCGGCGTGGACAAGGCCGCCTCCGCCGATGACATCAAGAAGGCGTACCGCAAGCTGGCCCGCGAGTCGCACCCGGACCACAACCCGGGCGACCCCAAGGCCGAGGAGCGGTTCAAGGCCGCGTCCGAGGCGTACAACGTGTTGTCCGACACGGGTCGCCGACGTGAGTACGACGAGATGCGCTCGCTGTTCGGCTCGGGAGCCTTCCGCCGCAACGCACGGGGCGGAGGTCAGCCGGGCGGCATGCCGTTCGACGTCTCCGACATGTTCGGCGGTGCCGGCGGCGACCGTCGGTTCGGCGGCGCCGGCTTCCAGGACCTGTTCAGCTCGATCTTCAGCGGTGGTCAGGCCGGTGGTCAGGCCGCACCGCGCGGTCCGGCCCGTGGCCGGGACGTGGAGACCGAGGTGGCGCTCGACTTCGGTGACGCGGTGCGCGGGGTGACGCTGCCCCTGACGCTGCGCGCGCCGGGAGTCTGCGAAACCTGCCACGGCAACGGGGCGAAGCCGGGCACCCAGCCGCGTACCTGCCCGGTCTGCCACGGTGCCGGGGTCACCACCCGGGACCAGGGGGCGTTCAGCTTCTCCGAGCCGTGCCGCAACTGTCAGGGCGTCGGCACTGTGGTCGAGGAGAAGTGCCCGGAGTGCCACGGCACCGGGGGCGTCACCAAGACCCGCACCATGAACGTGCGGTTCCCGGCCGGGGTGGCCGACGGTCAGCGCATCCGGTTGGCCGGGCGCGGCGAGCCGGGCGAGCGCGGCGGCCCGGCGGGCGACCTCTTCGTGCACGTCAAGGTTCGACCGGACGAGCTGTTCGGGCGTACCGGCGACGACCTGACGTTGTCCGTGCCGGTCACCTTCGCGGAGGCCGTGCTCGGCACGGACCTGCGGGTGCCGACGCTCGACGGCGCGGTGACCCTGCGGGTGCCGCCGGGAACGCCGAGCGGGCGCGTGTTGCGGGCCCGCGGCAAGGGTGTGGTTCGTCGCGACGGCCAGGCTGGTGACCTGCTGGTCACGTTGGACGTGGTCGTTCCGGCCCGGTTGTCGGACGAGGCTCGCGCGGCGCTGGAGGCGTTCGCCGAGCAGAGCCCGCCGGCGGCCAGGGAACATCTCGACGCTCGGGTGCGTCGGGTCAGTTAGTCCGTTGGAATGGACGCGGAGGTGAGCGGGATGTCGGGCGAGTTCCTCGGTTCGGGTGACCCTGCCTACGAGGCCAAGGTGCTGATGATCTCGGTTGCGGCCCGGATGGCGGGGATGCACCCGCAGACCCTGCGCCAGTACGACCGACTCGGGTTGGTGCAGCCGGGCCGGGCCGCTGGCGGGGGCCGCCGGTACAGCGTCCGTGACGTGGTGCTGCTGCGCGAGGTGCAGCGACTCAGCCAGGACGACGGGATCAACCTGGCCGGCGTGAAGCGCATCATCGGGCTGGAGCGACTGCTGGAGCAGGCTCAGCAGCGGGTGGCTCGGCTGGAAGCGGAGCTCGACGCCGCGTACCGCCGGATTGCCGAACTGGAGTCGCTGGCCCGCTTCCCCGGCAGTGACCTGGTGCCGACCAACCGCACGTCCACCGCGCTGGTGGTGTGGCGGCCCCGCCGCACGCCCGGTCGCTGACCCGCCGCTCACCCGGATCTGCCTCCTCGGCCCGGGCCGTACCGGATTTCCCGGCGCGGCCCCGGGCCGCTTCGGTTAACCTGTCGATACGGGTCCAATCGGATTAATCCGGACCTACCGGCATGGCGAGGGGGAGCGATGGCGGAGCCGGCGAAGAACGTGGCCCAGCAGACGGAAGACCGGTTGGAAGACCTGGCCGAGACCGTCCGCGAGAAGTTCGACAGGGTGACCAAGGGGACCTACCGGGACCGGGTCGTCGGCGGCAGGTTCGCCGAACCGGGCGACCGGAGTCGACCTGAGAAGGAACAGAAGCAGGACTGACCGGCAACCGACGTACGGGCCGGGACCCACGGGGGGTCCCGGCCCGTTCACGTGGGTGAGTGCGGGCCGGGACGCTGGCGATCTCAGCGCGGGGGTCCCGGCCCGTTCACGTAGATGAGTGCTCGACAGTGGCGCAGATACCACCATCACCGCTGACGACCAGCGCGCTGTCAGCCGAGGCGGCGGTTCTCGCGGACCAGGCCGCCTTCGCACCAGTCGCGATAGACGAAGAGGTCCGGCCGGGCCAACAGCACGCGACCGTTGTGCGCCCAGATCCTCATCAGTTCGTCGCCGTCCCGCTCGGCCTGTTCCACGAGTTTGCGGAAGCGCCGTTTGGGGTGGGCGCGGAAGTTCGTCCGGATGCCGTCGGCCGCGTAGATGTAGAGACAGTGCAACGCGAAACGGCGCGCCGGGCAGGTCGGATCCATTGCTAACTCGAAGAGCGTCAGGACCAATCGGTCACCGGAGACCAGTAGGTCCCAGTCGGGTGGCATCGAGGCCAACGGCACCGAATCGGGCTTGTACGCCCAAGCTCGCAACTCCGCCGGGCTCGGATCGACGGGGTTCGCGAAGCCGTGGAACGTCGACTCCTGCACGCTCACCGGCCAACCTTCCGCTCTGGCCCGCGGGTGGCAACGCTGCCTGCGGACCATGGCTGCTGGGGCGAAACGGTAACCTGCCGCCGGGTGCTGCGGTAGTCCCCGTGGGGAGCAATTCCGCAACCGTTGGCATGGGCGGGACGCCCGCATCGACAGAGCGGTCGATGATGCTCCTATGACAATCCACGTTCGACGGTTCGAGCGAGGCGCTGAAGCTCAGTTCGTCACGGGGCTGGAATGGCTTTTCGCCCCACCCGGTGGCCGTCCCGTGGATTGGGACAACGACCGCGCCGTCGAACGGACCGCGCAATTGCTCGACCACGAAGGCGTCGCACTCTTCGGGGCGCGATCGGACGAGGACCAGTTGGTCGGCGTGGTCAGCGTCTACGTGGACATCCTCTCGGTGCGCTTCGGCCGTCGGGCTTCGATCGAGGATCTCGCCGTACACCCCGACTGGCGGTCTCGGGGTGTCGGCTCGAACCTCCTGGCCGCTGCCAGGACGTGGGCGCACGAACAGGGCGCCGATTACGTCTTCCTGGAGTCCGGTCTGGCCCGGACCGAGGCACACCGGTTCTACCTCCGCGAAGGTGCGACCCACGCAGCAGCGGCGTTCCGCTGGACCGGAGGACCCACCCGTTGACGTTCGCGGTCAGTCGTGGATCGGCACCGGCATCTGTCGTTGGGCCGCCGCGCGGTTACGCAGCCACCTCTTGAACCACGGGAAGTCCGGCAGCCGGGCCAGGATCGGCCCGGTCACCACGGTGATCAGGACGTACGTCGCGGCCAACGCTGCCAAACGCGGCTCGACGCTCCCGGCGGCCACCGCGAGACCGGCGATGACGATCGAGAACTCACCCCGGGGCACGAGTGCCAGACCGGTCCGCCATCGACCGGGTTCGGCGATGCCGACCCGACGGGCGGCGAGGTAACCGGTGGCCGTCTTCGTCGCCATGGTGATGACGGCCAGCGCGAGCGCCGGCAGCAGCACCGGCGGAATGTCCTGCGGGTCGGTGGTCAGGCCGAAGAAGACGAAGAACACCGCGGCGAACAGATCCCGCAGGGGCGAGAGCAACTCGGTGGCGTGGTGCGCCACCGGGCCGGAGAGCGCGATGCCGACGAGGAACGCGCCGACCGCCGCCGACACCTGGAGCGACGCGGCGATGCCCGCGATCAGCAACGTCAGACCGAGTACGCCGAGCAGCAGCGCCTCCGGGTCCTTCGCCGACAGGGCGGACGAGATCAGGTGGCCGTACCGGATGGCGACCACCAGCACGATCAGCACAGTGCCCACCGCGACGGTGAGCGCGATCCCGCCCCCGAGCAGGCCGGTGCCGGCCAGTACGGCGGTGACGAGCGGCAGGTACAGGGCCATCGCGAGGTCCTCGATGACCAGCACCGAGAGGATCACCGGGGTTTCCCGGTTACCGAGCCTGCCCAGGTCGGCGAGGACCTTTGCGATCACCCCCGACGAGGAGACCCAGGTGATGCCGCCGAGCACCAGGGCGGCGACCCAGTCCCAGCCGAGCAGCAGGGCGAACCCCGCTCCGGGCAGCGCGTTGAGGACACCGTCGATCAGCCCGGCCGGGGCTGCCGAGCGGAGGTTGCCAACCAGTTCGTTGGCCGAGTACTCCAGGCCGAGCATCACCAGCAGCAGGATGACGCCGATCTCGGCGCCCACCGCGAAGAACTCCTCGCTGGCGGCGAGCGGAAGTAGCCCGCCGTGTCCGAACGCCAACCCGGCGAGCAGGTAGAGGGGAATGGGCGAGAGGCCGAAGCGCCGGCTCAGCCGGCCGAGGAGGCCAAGCAGCAACAGCAGCGCACCGACTTCGATGAGCAGCGTGGTGAAATCGTGCATCCGCCTCAGCCGTCCGGGTCACTGTCGGCGAGGATGGCGGACACACCGTCGAGACCCCGTCGGGTCCCGACGACGACCACCACGTCGCCGGCTGCGAAGCGGAAGGAGGGGAGTGGCGAGACGATTACTTCGCCTTCGCGCAGCACCGCCACGATGGAGGCGCTGGTGCGGGTACGCGCCTTGGTGTCGGCAAGCTGGCGGTTGACGTACCGCGAACCGGCCGGGATGGCGATCTGCTCGGTGAGCAGCCCGGCCGCCTGCTCGCGAAGGCCGGAGAGCTGGCCGAGCATCAGCGACGCGCCGAGGATGTCGGCCAGAGCCTCGGCCTCGTCGTCGGTCAGCGGAATGTCCGCCTGGCAGGCGTCAGGATCGTCGGGATCGTAGAGGACCAGATCACGGCGGCCGTTGCGGTGGGAGACGACGCCCAAACGGCGTCCGGACTCCGTCACCAGATCGTGACGTACCCCGATCCCGGGTAAGGCGGTCTGCTCGACACGTACTCGCACCAGCCAAGGCTACCGCTTGGTGAACAAAGCGCAGATCTTGGAGTGACAGCGCTCAACCTGACCCGGTCCCGCGGTTGATCGACTCGACTTCGGCGAAGTCGGGGTGTCCCAGCGCCGGGATACCGCAACATCGGCGATGTCGTGTCGATCTCTACGACTTTGGGTCGGCCACGTAGGTGCCCTTGCCCTGATGCCCCTCGATCAACCCTTCGGCCTGGAGGATCAGCAGGGCCGAGCGGACGGGTTCGGCGGACACGCCATAGTGCGCGGTCATCTCGCGGAGTGAGGGCAACTTGTCGCCCGGCGCGTACTCGCCGGAGCTGATCTTGTCGCGGATGTCCTGCGCGATGCGTTGGCGGTCCGAAATTCGGGGCATGGGGCGACTCCTGGTAGGCGCCAAGATCTTCCCACGCGGAAGGGTGTTCGGCCAACACTGTGCGTACTAAGCATGCTCACTGCTTGTCCTGCAATGCTTTGCATTGTATGTTGACCGGGCGGGCACTCGGGACGAAAAGCTCTGGTAGGCAGCCGGCCTCTCGGCCTGGTCGTCCGCGTCGCGCTGGCACGGCCGGGCACTCCCTTCAGTGGACGGTCGTGCCAGCGATCCCTGGCGAGAGAGGACTGCCAGCCATGCCTGACCCGGTGCAGTGGCGATGACTGGGCGCTTCGTGATCCACCTGCCGATCTCCGCTCCAGACCTCGCGCGCGCCAAGATCCTGGGCCGGACCGCCGGCCGGTCGCTCGCTTTCCTTGCGCGTATCGACCTTGGCGGGATCACCGTCTCGACGGAGGACAACCAAGGGGTACGGCACTGGGTCTTCTGTGACCGGCGGCTCGACGACGGTCATCGCTGCGTCCTGCGTGCCGACCACGAGACGCCCTACACTGCCCGCCTTCCAAGACGAATCGGACAATACTGCCTCGGCAGACGGTTGATCGACTCGACTTCGCCGAAGTCGGGGTGTCCCAGCAAGGGGGATACCGCAACTTTCAGGAAGTCGAGTCGATCAAGCGCTCGTGGTTGAGTCGATCAAGCGCGACGCGGTCAGCGGAGGCTGGTGAAGAACTCGCGAATGTCGGTGACCAGCACATCGGTGGCCTGGTGAGCCGCGTAGTGGCCGCCGACGTCGCCCCGGCCCTCGACGTCGCTCTCGTACGCCGTCCACCGGACGATGTTCGTGTGGTCCCGTTCGGCGAAGCGGCGGATGGACTGGAAGTCGCCGGGGAACATGGCCACCGCTGTCGGCGCGGTGGTGGGCTCGGTCGGCTGCTGGTCGGCGTGGGCGTCCTCCCAGTAGAACCGGATCGCCGACGCGGCCGTGCCGGTGAACCAGTAGACCGCCACGTTGCCCAGGACGAAGTCCGCGTCCAGGCTCTCGTCGAAGAGTTGGGCGTTCCAGGCGAGCAGCCCGACCGGCGAGTCCGCCAGGCCGAACGCGAGGGTCTGCGGCTGCTGGCTGTGCACCTGGTTGAAGGAGAACTTGTTCTCGTAGAACCACTGGAGGTGCCCGAGCGCCGCCTGGTCCGCGTCGGTCAGCCCGGCGAACTCGGCCGGGTCGCCGGAGGGGAACGAGAAGAGTTGGGTGACGTGGACGCCGAGGACGTGCTCCCGGTCGAGTCGGCCCAATACCGGGGCGATCATCGAGCCGGCGTCGTTGCCGACAGCGCCGTAGCTGTCGTACCCCAGTCGGTTCATCAGCTCGGCCCAGGCGCGGGCGGTGCGTTCGTGGTTCCACCCGGCGCTGCGGGTCGGGCCGGAGAAGCCGAAGCCGGGCAGCGACGGGATGACCAGGTGGAAGGCCGGCGAGCTCGGGTCGGTGGGCTCGGTGAGCGGCGTGATCACGTCGAGGTATTCCAGCACCGAGCCGGGCCAGCCGTGGGTGAGCACCAGCGCGGTGGCGTCCGGCCGGGACGACCGGACGTGCAGGAAGTGGATCTGCTCGCCGTCGATCTCGGTGACGAACTGCGGGTGGGCGTTCAGGCGGGCCTCGACCGCACGCCAGTCGAAGCCGTTGCGCCACCGCTCGGCGAGGGTGCGGACGCGGTCGGTGCTCATTCCGTAGGTGTCGCCGGCTCCGGGCAGGTCGGCGGGCCAGATCGTGCGGTCCAGGCGGGCGGCCAGGTCGTCGAGTGCGGTCTGCGGGATCTCGACGCGGAACGGGCGGATCGCGGTGCCGGTCATCTCGGAGCTCCTTCGGAACGGAATGTTTCGTTCTGCAATCACAGTAGCAGACCGGAACGATCCGTTCCACTGATACTCTGAGGTCATGCCGACACCCGAGAAGACGCTGGGCGGCCGCCGCGCCCAGGCCGCCCGCAACGACGAGGTCATCCTCGAAGCCGCCCGCGCGGTCTTCCTGGACGACCCGAAGGCGCCGATCGCTGCCGTCGCTGAACGCGCGGGGGTCGGCATCAGCGCCCTCTACCGGCGCTACGCGAGCAAGGAGGACCTGTTGCGGCGGCTCTGCCACGACGGGTTGCGGCGGTACATCGCCGAGGCCGACGCGGCCCTCGCCGAGCCGGACGACTGGACGGCGTTCAGCACCTTCCTGGCCGGCGTGGTCGATGCCGACGTGCACTCGCTCACCGTCCACCTGGCCGGCACCTTCACTCCCACCGAGGAGATGGGCCGGGACGCGATGCGCGCCGGCGAGTTGGCCGCCGCCCTGTTCGATCGGGCCCGCGCCAGTGGTCGGCTGCGCCCGGACGTGGTCGTACAGG
Source organism: Micromonospora sp. NPDC002411 (assembly GCF_053592955.1). Classification (NCBI taxonomy): domain Bacteria; kingdom Bacillati; phylum Actinomycetota; class Actinomycetes; order Micromonosporales; family Micromonosporaceae; genus Micromonospora; species Micromonospora sp. NPDC002411. The sequence goes on from NZ_JBSFBM010000012.1 coordinate 31,329, forward strand.
ATCTGGGCCTGGTGTTGGAGGCGTGCGCCGCGGTGCGCGTACCCGATTCGAAGCGGACCGCTGAGCTGCGCCGCCGGCAACTCGCGGTGCTGGTGGCGGGCCTGTCGGCCGTGCAGGACGCGGACCCGTTGCCCGGTCCGGCGCCCGCCGCGGGTGAGTTCGACTGGCGGTGGCGTCGCCGGGAGTGACAGGCGTCACAGCGCTAAGGTTGAGCGGAATACGCTCAACTCTGGTTGTGTCCAACCCAGTGGACAACGCCGATCCGGGGGAGCCCATGAACACCGAAAAACTCACCACCAAGAGCCGCGAGACCATCACGGGCGCCGTCGCGCTGGCCAACCAGCGTGGTCACGCCACCGTGGAGCCCTGGCACCTGCTGCTGTCCCTCCTGGACACCGACGGCTCGACCGCCACGGGCCTGCTGCGCGCCGTCGGGGCCGACCCGACCGAGCTGCGCCGGGCCGCCCAGCGTGCTGTCGACGCCCTGCCGGCCGCCCGGGGCTCCAGCATCGCCGAGCCGACACTGGCCCGGGAGTTCGTCAACGCCATCGGTGCCGCCGAGCAGATCGCCCGGCCGTTGGGCGACGAGTACACCTCCACCGAACACCTGCTCGCCGGTCTGGCCCGGGTGGGTGGGGCGGTGTCCGGCGTGTTGAAGACGGCCGGCGCCACCGAGGAGGCCCTGGTCGCGGCCTTCCCGACCGTCCGGGGTGGCGACCGCCGGGTCACCACCGCCGACCCGGAGCAGACGTATCAGGCCCTGACCAAGTACGGCGTCGACCTCACCGCCAGCGCCCGGGACGGCAAGATCGACCCGGTCATCGGCCGGGACTCCGAGATCCGCCGTGTCATCCAGGTGCTCTCCCGGCGTACCAAGAACAACCCGGTGTTGATCGGCGAGCCCGGCGTCGGCAAGACCGCGATCGTCGAGGGCCTGGCCCAGCGGATCGTCACCGGTGACGTGCCCGAGTCCCTGCGCGACAAGAAGTTGATCTCGCTGGATCTCGGCGCGATGGTCGCCGGAGCCCAGTACCGGGGCCAGTTCGAGGAGCGGCTGAAGTCCGTCCTGGAGGAGATCAAGAACTCCAACGGGCAGGTCATCACCTTCCTCGACGAGCTGCACACCGTCGTCGGCGCCGGCAAGGGCGAGGGCTCGATGGACGCCGGCAACATGCTCAAGCCGATGCTGGCCCGTGGTGAGCTGCGGATGGTCGGCGCCACCACGCTTGACGAGTACCGCGAGCACATCGAGAAGGACCCGGCTCTGGAGCGCCGTTTCCAGCCGGTGCTGGTCGGCGAGCCGACGATCGAGGACACCATCGGCATCCTGCGCGGGCTCAAGGAGCGCTACGAGGTGCACCACGGCGTACGCATCACCGACGCCGCGCTGGTCGCCGCCGCCTCGCTCTCCGACCGGTACATCACCGACCGGTTCCTGCCGGACAAGGCGATCGACCTGGTCGACGAGTCCGCGTCCCGGCTCCGGATGGAGATCGACTCCCGGCCGGTCGAGGTGGACGAGATCGAGCGCGCGGTCCGCCGGCTGGAGATCGAGGAGATGGCACTGGCCAAGGAGCCGGACGCCGCCTCCGCCGAGCGGCTGGAACGGCTGCGTAAGGAACTGGCCGACAAGCGGGAGCAGCTCACAGTGCTCTCCGAGCGGTGGCAGACCGAGAAGAGCCACATCACCAAGCTCTCCACCGCGAAGGAGGAGTTGGAGCGCCTGGGTGGCGAGGCCGAGCGGGCCGAGCGCGACGGCGAGCTGGAACGCGCCGCCGAGCTGCGCTACGGCCGGATCCCCGCCCTGAAGGTCGAGCTGACCCAGGCCGAGGAGGAGCTGGCCCAGCTCCAGGCCGACGGCGCGATGCTCAAGGAGGAGGTCGGAGCGGACGACATCGCCGCGGTCGTCGCCTCCTGGACCGGCATCCCCGCCGGCCGCCTGCTCGAAGGCGAGACGGCCAAGCTGCTCCGGATGGAGGAGTCGCTGGGCGGCCGAGTGGTCGGCCAGGCCGAGGCGGTGGGCGCGGTCTCCGACGCGGTACGCCGTGCCCGTGCCGGCATCGCCGACCCGGATCGCCCGACCGGCAGCTTCCTCTTCCTCGGGCCCACCGGCGTCGGCAAGACGGAGCTGGCCAAGGCCCTGGCCGAATTCCTCTTCGACGACGAGCGGGCGATGGTCCGCATCGACATGAGCGAGTACGGCGAGAAGCACTCGGTCGCCCGCCTGGTGGGTGCCCCGCCCGGCTACGTCGGCTACGACGAAGGTGGCCAGCTCACCGAGGCGGTGCGCCGCCGGCCGTACTCGGTGGTGCTGCTGGACGAGGTGGAGAAGGCCCACCCGGATGTCTTCGACGTGCTGCTCCAGGTGCTCGACGACGGTCGGCTCACCGACGGCCAGGGCCGCACCGTGGACTTCCGCAACGCGATCCTGATCCTCACGTCCAACCTCGGGTCGTCGGTGATCGGTGATCTGACGCTTGCCGAGGAGCAGCGCCGGGAGGGTGTCCTCGCCGTGGTCCGGTCGCACTTCAAGCCGGAGTTCCTCAACCGGCTGGACGACATCGTGGTCTTCGCCTCGTTGCGGGGTGACGATCTGCGCTCCATCGTCGACATCCAGTTGAACCGAATGAGGCGGCGGTTGGCCGACCGCAGGTTGGGCCTGGAGATCACCGACGCCGCCCGGGACTGGCTCGCCGAGCACGGCTACGACCCGATCTACGGTGCTCGCCCGCTGCGTCGCCTGGTCCAGACCGCGATCGGAGACCAGTTGGCGAAGTCCCTCCTGGGCGGGCAGATCCGCGACGGCGACACGGTGAAGGTAGACCGCGGCCCCAACACCAACACCCTCGAGGTAACCGCCGCCTGACCGTGCCTGAACACGATGATCAAGAGGTTTGCGTCAAGAAGTTGCCCTCTCCTGACGCAAACCTCTTGATCAACAGGGTGGGGAGCGGGTGGACGGGGAAAAGGTGGGGGCATGTTTGGTATCGGCAAGAAGTGGGAGCGCGAACTGGAGTCGGCCGCCGACACGTTGGTCACGGCTGACACGCTCGCCTTTGGTGGGGTCGGTATCGCCGGCACGTTGTTGCCGGTGACCGAGGCGTACCACCAGGTTGCGGCCACCCTCGACGACCACCCCGAGGAGGTACGCCGACAGCTCGACCGGGTGCTGGCCGACGGCACACCCGCCGGCCGGGCGTACGCGGCGACGCTGCTGGAGCGGATCGACCCGGCGGCGGCCCGAGCGGCGTGGACGTCGCTGCGGGACGACCCGAGCGAGTTCACCACCTTCGTCGGCTGCGTGATGGACCGCGAAACCATCGGCAACTACGCCACCCAGCGGCTCGCCGCAGCATGATCCATTCGCCGATCGGTGCTGCCCGATCGGTCCTGCCGGTTGTCGATGCCGCGCCGTACGTTGCGAGCCATGAGCCCGCCCGTCACCGTGCCGCGCCCGCCCCGCCCGGTCATCGTGACCATCGCCTTCTGGCTGCAACTCGCCGTGGTGCTGGTACTGCTCGGCCTGGCTGCGCTGGCGGTGGTCGAGGCGGTGCACTTCGACGGCCAGATCGACCGCGCGGTGCGACTGGTGCCGGACGCGGACCCGGACGAGGTGGCCGGCGAGCGGCGAGGCAACGTCGCGATGGCGCTGATCCTCGGCATACCGGCGGTGCTGCTCGCGGTGTGGCTGGCGGTCACCGCGGTCCCGGTCCGGCGAGGCGGCAACGTCGCGCGGATCCTGGTCTTCGTCGCCGGCGGCGCGCAGCTGCTGGTCTGCTTCGCGCAGTGCTGCTCCGCGGGGTTTCTCGTGCCCGTACTGACCACGCCCGGGTTCGGGACGGAGCCGCCACCGGAGTGGGAGGAGTGGGAGACATCGACGTTCTTCGACACGCTCTACGCCGGCACCGATCCCTGGGACGACCTCCTCTTCCCTGCGATAGGGCTGAGCGTGTTCACCGTCCTGGCGCTCTCTGCGGCCGTGGTCCTCTTGCTGGCGCTGCCGCCTGCGCACCGTTGGTTCGTGCCCGGCAGCGCCAAGGAGACGCCACCTGGCCCGGCGTGGTCGATGCCCGGTCCCAGCTACGCCATGACCGGCTACGGGTATCCGCCAGTCCCGCTCGTGCCGGTTTTCCCGCCACCGAGCCAGCAGCTCCCACCCGGCTACCTGATCTGCCCCGACCCGGCCGCGCACCTGCCGCCGGCCGCCTCCGGCACGACATCAGAGCCGACCGGACCGTCGACGCTGCCACCGGAGGACGCACCCGACGCTCCCCGTTAGGCAGGTGTCATCGCCCGGCCCACGGCGGCCGCCGGACACGGCTCACCCGACGGCTTTGGCACGACGTGGCTGAGCTGTCGGCCACAGCGCGGGCCGTCCAGGTGCCGAAGGTTGTTACCGTCTGCGCCGACGTACCTGGGGAGGTGGTCGGGTGGACGCGCTGACGATGTGCCTGGTGGCGGCGGTTGCCGTACTCGCGGTGGTCGCGATCCTCGTGCGGGCCCGCCGGCGGGCGACGAGCCGGACCGGAGGCCAGGCGACAGCGTCGCCGCGCGGGGGCCCGCTCCGCCTGGCGCTGCACGACCGTGTCCGCATCCGGGACCGGGAGTACGCGGTGAGCGGCACCATTCGCCTCGTCGAGGGCGACTGGAGTTGGGTGCAGCACCTGCTCGACGACGGCTCCGGCACTCACCAGCGGCTCTCCGTGGAGGACGGTCCCGAGGTGGAGTTGGTGCTCTGGACGGCTGAGCCGGGCGCGACAGTCACCCCGGGCGCGCCGACCATCGCACTCGGCGGGCGGCGCTACACCTGGACCGAGACCGGGCAGGCGCGCTACACCGCCACCGGTGAGACCGGGCTGCCGTCGGCCGGAACGGTGCGCTACCACGACTACCAGGGGGGTGGTGGGGCGCGGCTCTCCTTCGAGGCGTACGGCGAGGAGGGCTGGCGGGTGGCCCGCGGTAATCTGCTCGACCCCGCTGACCTGACGATCCGCCCCACGACCGAGGACCGCTGAGCCGAACGGACAGGACTCGCGGAACACGACGGCATGCCGAAGTGGCCGGTTGTCGATACGGTGTGGGCCCGATCATAGGGAAGGAGAATCGTGGTCGACTCCCAGAACACGCCGGACCGTCAGCGGCCGTCCATCGTGTCGATTTCCAGTTACCTGCTCTACCTGTTCCTGGCCTGCCAGGTGATCAGCCTGATCATCACGCTCAGCACCATCGGTAAGACGCGCGACGCTCTCCGCGACGCGTACGCGGGCAGCACCGTCGAGAATGCCGACCAGGTGGTCGACGTCTTCGTCGCCTTCGGCGTCGGAGCCGGCGTCGTGCTGTTGCTGCTCGCCATCGTGTTGGGCGTCCTGGCCCTGTTCAACAACCAGGGCCGCAACGGTGCCCGGATCACCACCTGGATTGTCGGCGGCATCATGGTCTGCTGCGTCGGTGGTGGCCTGGTCAGCAACGCGGCCGGCGGTTTCGCCGGTGGACAGGCCAGCGGCGGCGGGCCGAGCTCCGACGAGATCCAGCGCCGCCTGGAAGAGGCGCTGCCCTCCTGGGTCACCCCGGTCAGCCTCCTGCTCAACGCGGTCAGCCTGATCGCGCTGATCGTGGCGCTGATCCTGCTGGCGCTGCCGAAGGCCAACGAGTTCTTCCGCAAGCCCACCGCGGCCTGGGAGCCGCCCACCCCGGGCGCCAGCTACCCTGGGCAGCCGCAGGGCTCTGGGCAGCCCGGCTACCCGCAGTCGACGGGTGAGCCCGGCTACCCGTCGAGCGGTGAGCCGAGCTACCCGCCGCCGCCGGCCACGAACCGGCCGGACGACACGCCGCCCGCGGACCGTCCCGGGTCGACTCCGCCGTCGACGAGTTGACCGAGGGATAAGCACGACTCCGACGATCCCTCCGAGTAGGTTGCAACCCGACGCCTACCGGAGGGATTCGTCGTGTCGTACCCGGAATCGGCACCGGCCCGCCGGCCCGCCGTCGTCCTGCTGGCCGCGTGCGCGCTGCTGGTGATGGCGGTCGCCGCGCTCGCGTACGCCGTGGTCGACCTGGCGGTGCTAGGCGGGACTGTCGACGCGTTCCGCGCCGCGGCCCGGGAAACCTCGGCCAGTCCGGAACAGATCGCCGACGTGGTGACAGTGCTCCGTGCGTCAGTTGTGCTGTCGGCGGTGGTGGCCGCGCTCTCCGCGCCGGTGCTCGCCGGCCTGGCCCTCGGGCTGTTGGCGGGTCGCAACGGCGCGCGGGTGGCCACCTGGGTAGTCAGCGGACTCGGCCTGCTCGCCGGCTGTTGCAGTGTGGCGGTGCTGATCGGTGAACGAGCCGCACCCCTGCAACTGGGCTCCGGTGAGCAGGCTGTCGCCGAGTTGCTGGGGCTGGTCGGCGACGCGTACCCGTCGTGGTGGATCCCGTTGAACGCCGGGCTTTCCGTCGCGCAGGGGCTCGGTTACCTTGTAGTAGCTACGCTGCTGGCGCTGCCGGCGGCCAGCGCCTGGTTCGGTCGCCACCGCTCGACCGCGCCGACCATGCCGTCCGCACCACAAGCGTTCACGCCTGCCCCGTACCAGCCGCCGTCGGCGCCACCCGCGCCCCCGTACCCGCCCAGGTGAGGAATCCGCCGTGCCGCTCGATCCCACGACCGTTGAGCGCCGGGCTCTGATCACCGGGGCCACCGCGGGCATCGGAGCGGCGTTCGCCCGGCGGCTGGCCGCCGACGGCTGGCATCTGGTGCTGGTCGCCCGTGACGCGGCCCGGCTGACCGAGATGGCCACCGAGCTGGGCTCGACCCACGACCGTGTCGTGGAGACCATCCCGGCGGATCTGTCCACGGACGACGGCTGCGCCGTGGTGGAACAGCGGATCGCCGACGGCAGCCCGGTGCACCTGCTCGTCAACAACGCGGGCATCAGCCTGAACAAGCCGTTCCTGCGTTCGACGGCGGAGGACGAGGCCCGCCTGTTGCGGCTCAACGTGCACGCGGTCATGCGGCTGACGCTGGCGGCGCTGCGACCGATGACCGAACGGCGGGACGGGGCAGTGATAAATGTCTCTTCGGTCGCCGGTTTCGGCACGGCGATGCCCGGCTCGACGTACTCGGCCAGCAAGGCCTGGGTCACCAACTTCAGCGAGTCGGTGGGCCTTTCCGCGCGACCATTCGGTGTCCGCGTGATGGCTCTCTGCCCCGGCTACACCCGCACCGAATTCCACCAGCGCGCCGGCATCAACATGTCCAAGACGCCGGAATGGCTGTGGCTGCGGGCCGAGAATGTGGTCGACGAAGCCCTGCGTGACCTGCGCAAAGGCAAGATGGTCAGCGTCCCGGCGTGGAAATACAAGGTCGTCGTCGCGGGCATGCGGCACGCACCGCGCCGGTTGCTCCAGGCTGTTGCGAAGGACACTCGCGGTCGCATCGGTCGCGACGAGCGCTGACCCTCGACCCGCCCACCGGGGCCGCTGAGCCGCCGAGGCGCTGCTGGCACGCCGCTGTCAGGCCAGTAGCTGAGCGTAGTCGAACATCGCCAACCATCGGTCCCCCACCGGGTCGGTCGGGGTGGACCCCGCACACGGCGTTCAGACTTGAGCAGTAACCTCTATCGCCATGGGGGACCACGACGACCTGCGTAAATTCATTACCGACCTGGCTGTGGTCCACGGACGGGTCGTGCTCTCCTCGGGGCGTGAGGCCGACTGGTACGTGGATCTGCGGCGCGTCACGCTCCATCACCGGGCCGCTCCTCTGGTCGGCCGGGTGTTGCTGGACCTCACCGCCGACTGGGAGTACGACGCCGTCGGCGGCCTCACTCTGGGCGCGGACCCTGTCGCGCTCTCGATGCTGCACGCCGCTCCGACCGATCGAGCCCTGGACGCCTTCGTGGTGCGCAAGGCGGGCAAGGCGCACGGTCTACAACGGCGGATCGAAGGACCGGAGGTGGCCGGCCGCCGGGTGTTGGCGGTGGAGGATACGTCCACGACAGGCGGAAGTGTGTTGACCGCTGTCGAGGCACTTCGCGAGGCCGGGGCGGAAGTCGTGGGCGTGGCGGTTATTGTTGATCGAGGCGCCGGCGACGCGGTGCGAGCCGCCGGATTGCCGTACCGGGCGGCCTATACGTTGGCTGACCTCGGCCTTGTGGCGTAAAAGTTTGCCGATTCGGATCTGCTGATATGCAGGCGGATCGATGCTGCTGGTGGAAGGATGGAATACGTGGGAACTGCGTTGGCCGAAATGACTATGCCTCAGATCTCGCCGCTTAACGGCGAGCCGATCGAACGTGCCGATGCCGAGCGTCTCGCCGGGGTCCTCAAGGCCCTTGCCGACCCTGCTCGGTTGCGGCTGCTCAGCCTGATCCAGTCGGCCCCCGAGGGCGAGGCGTGCGTCTGTGACCTGACCGCGCCGCTCGGCCTCTCTCAGCCGACGGTCAGTCATCACCTGCGTATCCTCACCGAGGCCGGTTTGCTGCAGCGGGAGAAGCGCGGTGTCTGGGCGTACTACAGCCTGGTCCCGAGTGCGATCGCGACGATCGCCGACCTGCTGACCCCGCCGCGTAAGCGAGCCACCAAGAAGGCCCGCTGACGTAGGCACAACACGCCGTCCCGCGTCGGGGACGGCGTCCGGTGACGAGCCAGGGGTGGCGTCACCGGTAGCTGACACCTGCTCGTCCCCGGTCGCACCACCGGAGGCCGGGTACGACATGCCGACGGCCGACCCCCTCGCCAGGGGGCCGGCCGTCGTCGTACGTCAGGTCAGCGATCCTGACCGTGCTCCGGGTGCCGGCGGTCGCGCTGGTGGTGCCCGTCGTGGTCGAACGCCTCACGCGCCGCCTCCACGGCGCCGGCGGCACTGGCCGCCGCGACCACCGCGACGGCCTCGCCGCGCTTACGAGCCCGCCGGTCGCGGAGGAATTCGAAGAAGATCGGCAGCACCGAGATCACGATGATCAGGGCCACCACCGGCAGGATGTAGTGGTCGATCTTGTCGCCGATGGCCTGGTAGATCTGCTCCGCCAGCAGGTAGCCGATCAGCAGGATGCCGTCCACCCAGAGCACCGCGCCGACGATGTTCCAGAGCAGGAACTTCCGGGCCGGCATGCCGAGCGCGCCCGCGACCGGGTTGAGGAACGTCCGAACGATCGGGATGAAGCGCGCCAGTACCACGGCCTTCGCCGGGCCGAACTTCTGGAAGTAGTACTCGGCCTTCTCCACGTACTCCTTCTTGAAGAGTCGGGAGTTCGGCCGCTCGAACATCGGCCGGCCGTACCGGGCGCCGAGCCAGTGCCCCAGCTGGGCACCGACGATCGCGCAGATCGGACCGCCGATCAGCAGGCCGGCCAGAGAGAGGCGGGTGCCGTCGCCGAAGATCGCGTCCGCCACCGGCGACGAGGCTACTCCGGCGAGGAACAGCAGCGAGTCGCCGGGGAAGAAGAAGCCCACCAGCAGGCCGGTCTCGGCGAAGAGGATCACCCAGACGCCGATCAGCCCGAAGGTCTGCAAGAGCTCCTTGGGATCGAGCGGGTTCAGGGCGACGCTCTCCCCGAGAGCGCGGATGTTCTCAGCTGTGTCCACGGCCACATAGGGTACCGAAGCCCCTGGCCCTGGCCGCGCCGGACCGGCCCCACCCGTTCGACAAGACGAACCGAAAGGGTGATCAACGCGCATCGCAATGTTTGGCGCGCCCGCTCCCGTCATCTGAGGCAGGAGCCCCGGGAGGTGCAGTGACGTACGAGGAGTTCGCGGACACGCGGCTGGCCCCGCTACTGCGGTACGCGGTGATGCTCACCGGCGATCCGCACCACGCCCAGGACCTGGTCCAGGAAACCATGGTCCGGGTCCAGCTCAACTGGCGACGAGTTTCCCGAGCGGACTCGCCCGAACGTTATGTACGCCGGATGCTCACCAACCAGTACGTCGACTGGCGGCGCGGCTCCTGGGTTCGCCGGGTGCTGTTGCGCGAGTACCCCGACGCGTCGGTGCCCGCGTCCACCGACCACGCCCAGTCCGCCGTGGATCGGGACCAGATCTGGGCCTGGCTGGCCCGGCTGCCGCGTCGGCAGCGCGCCGCCCTGGTGCTGCGCTACTACGAAGACCTTCCCGACGCCGAGATCGCCGACGTCCTCGGTTGCGCCGTTGGGACCGTCCGTTCGTCCATCTCCCGAGCCCTGGCCACGCTCCGGGCCGAGTACGTGGAGGCGTGAACATGATTGAGGACGATCTGCGTGCCGCGTTCAGCCGGCACGAGCCGCTGACCCCGCCGACCGGTCCACTGCGGGCCGCGATCGACCGGCTGGCGACGGTGCGGCGGAGGCGCCGTCGCCGGTGGCAGGCGGGTGGCACGGCTCTGGCCATGCTCGGTGTCCTGGGAATCGGGGTGCCGCTGCTCACCCCGGAGCGGGCCGGGACGCCGTCGGCCGCCGGGCTGGTCGGCGAGCCCGGTCGGCCCGTTCCGTCCGGCGCGGTGAACATCCTGGTGCTCGGCATCGACCGCCACACGACCCAGCCGCCGCTGGCCGATTCGGTACTGCTGATGCACATCCCGGCCGACCGCAGCCGCCCGTACCTGATCTCGCTGCCCCGTGACCTGAAGGTACCCATCCCCGGGCACGGCGCCGACAAGCTGAACTCGGCGTTCGTGTTCGGTGCCAAGGGCGACAAGCCGGACCTGGCCAAGGGGTACGAGTTGACCCGGCGGACGGTGGCCGACCTGACCGGCGTCGACATCGGGACCGGCGTGGTGCTGACGTACTCCGCTCTGCGTTCGCTCACCGACGAGGTGGGCGGTGTGCCGGTGTGCCTGCCCCGGCAGGTGGGGTCGGCCCACACCCGGCGGGTCTTCCCGGCCGGATGCCAGCGCCTCGACGGTGCCGCCGCGGTCGACCTGCTCCGTCAACGGCGTGGGCTGCCCGGGGGCAGCCAGGACCGCGACCGCAACGGCCGGCTCTTCGCAGCCGGGTTGGTCCGCGCGGCGTCCGACCAGGACGTGCTCACCGATCCGGTACGCCTCGCCAAGCTGCTCGCCGTCGTCGGCCCGGACATCGTGGTGTCACCTGACCGGTCCGCCCTGCCGGACCTGCTGCGGCTCGTCCCCGACCTGCGATCGGTCGACCCGGTCGGGCTCACCCTGCCGGTCACCGAGCCGACCGGGCAGGACCACTACCTGCACCCCGACCCGACAATCGCACCGGAGTTACTGACCGCGCTGCG
>NZ_JBSFBM010000013.1:0-42313 GCF_053592955.1 Micromonospora sp. NPDC002411
GGGGCCGAGCACCCGGCGGGCGGCGGCGACCGGCAGGTCGTCGGCGCCGACGTGCCCGCCGGCGGCACCGACCGCGAGCGCCACGTGCAACCGGTCGTTGACCAGGCAGGTCGCCTCGTACGACGCGCAGAGCGCCAGCACCCGCCGGGCCAGGTCGTACGCCTCGCGGTCGGTGGCGGAATCCTCGACCCGGACCTGCACCACCAGGTCGGCACGGGCCGCCGTGAGGGCGGCCCGGACCACGGTGAGCGGGTCACGCCCGGGTCGGGTGTCGGTGATCAGATGCAGTCGCCCCAGGGACGGCACGGCAACACTCCTCCCTGCGCCGGCATTACCCGGATCAGGTTCGACGGTCGGGGGCTGTCAGCCCCCCTCTCAGCCCGGTACACCGGGCTCCCGTGGGTTACTTGCGTGTCACCGTACGACAGTTCCGCCGGTCTGCCAAGGCGGCGTCGACGGCGTCCGGCCCGGCCGCGACGAGCGAGATCGATGGGGCACTTCATACGGTCCTGTTCGGAATGTCGCCCGCCGTTGCAGAACCGTTACCCGTCTGCATCTTGCCCGACATCGAACCAGCCGAATTAATTTGTTCAGCGATTCGACAAAATGTCGGTGGGGCACCCTGGCACGGCGTCACCACCGGCTCCATGAGGGAGGGCGTTCGGCGAGCCGACTCCCGCGAGCTCTGTCACTACGACACAGGAGGCGGCGTGTCCCGTTCTCGTCGTGCCCGCGTACCCATCACCGCAACCCTGATCTCCCTGGCCATGGCCTCGACCACCCTGTTCGGCACGCCTGCCCAGGCAGCCGCCCAGGTCCCCCCACGGGAGGCGCCAGCCGCCGCCCCGGTCAGCCAGGTGGTGCCCAAGGCACCAAAGGCAGCGGCCGATCCCTTCTCCGTCTTGATCTTCTCCAAGACCGCCGGCTTCCGGCACGACTCCATCCCCACCGGCATCGCCGCCATCCAGCAACTCGGCGCCGCCAACGGATTCACCGTTGACAACTCCGAGGACGGTGCCGCATTCAACGACGCCAACCTGGCGAAGTACAAGGCGGTGATCTGGCTCTCCACCACCGGTGACGTGCTCAACGCCGAGCAGCAGGCGGCGTTCGAGCGCTACGTGAAGGCCGGCGGCGGCTACGTCGGCATCCACGCCGCGTCGGACACCGAGTACAGCTGGGCCTGGTACGGCGACCTGGTCGGCGCGTACTTCGCCAACCACCCGCAGAACCAGACGGCAACGGTCAAGGTGGAGGATCACGCCCACCCGTCCACGGCCGGTCTTCCGGACCGCTGGTCCCGGTTCGACGAGTGGTACAACTACCAGACCAACCCTCGGCCGGACGTGCACGTGCTGGCCAGCCTGGACGAGAAGAGCTACACCCCCGGCGCCGGCGCGATGGGTGCGGACCACCCGGTCGCCTGGTGTCAGGACTACGACGGTGGCCGGTCCTGGTACACGGGCCTGGGGCACACCCGGGAGTCGTACGCCGAGCCCCAGTTCCTCTCCCACCTGCTCGGCGGCATCCGGACCGCGGCCGGCGTCGAGAACGCCGACTGCGGCGCCTCGAAGACCTCGAACTTCGAGAAGGTCACGCTGGACAGCAACACCAGCAACCCGATGGAGCTGGACATCGCCCCCGACGGGCGGGTCTTCTACATCGAGCGCGACGGTCGCGTGCAGATCGTGAAGCCGGACACCGGCAACACGGTCACCGCCGTCGACCTGGACGTCTTCACCGGTAACGAGGACGGTCTCATCGGCATCCGGCTCGACCCGGACTTCGCCACCAACAACTGGGTGTACCTCTACTACGCCCCGAACGACGGGGTCACCCGCAACCTGCTGTCCCGCTTCACGGTGACCGGCGACACCATCAACCTGGCCAGCGAGAAGCAGGTGCTACGGGTCGACACCCAGCGCAACACCTGCTGCCACGCCGGCGGCAGCATGGCCTTCGACGGCGACGGCAACCTCTACCTGGCCACCGGTGACAACACCAACCCGTTCGAGTCGAACTCGTACTCGCCGATCGACGAGCGGTCGGGCCGCCAGGACTACGACGCGCAGCGCACCTCCGCCAACACCAACGACCTGCGCGGCAAGGTGATCCGGATCCACCCGGAGGACGACGGAACGTACACCGTTCCGTCGGGCAACCTCTTCGCGCCGGGCACCGAGAAGACCCGTCCCGAGATCTACGCGATGGGCTTCCGCAACCCGTTCCGGATCGGCACCGACCCGAAGACCAACACGTTGTACGTGGCGGACTACGGACCGGACGCCAACTCGGACAACCCGAACCGGGGCCCGCGTGGTCTGGTCGAGTGGAACATCGTCACCCCGGGCAACTACGGCTGGCCGTACTGCACGGGCACGAACGAGGCGTACAACGACTACACGTTCCCGTCCGGTCCGAGCGGCCCGAAGTTCGACTGCGCCGCACCGGTCAACAACTCGCCCAACAACACCGGCCTGACCAACCTCCCGCCGGTCGTCCCGGCAACCGTCGACTACGGGTACGCCGGTGACGCGCGCTACCCGGAGATCGGCGGCGGTGGCGCCCCGATGGGTGGCCCGGTCTACCGCTACGACGCCGACCTCAACTCCAACCGGAAGTGGCCGGCGTACTACGACGGTAAGGCTCTGCTCGGCGAGTGGAACCAGAACAAGATGTACACCATGCAGGTGACCCCCGACGGTAAGTCGCTTGTGGACATCAACCAGCTGCTCACCGGCATGAGCATGATCCGGCCGATGGACTTCGAGTTCGGCCCGGACGGCGCGCTGTACCTGATCGAGTGGGGCAGCGGCTTCGGTGGCAACAACGACAACTCCGGCGTCTACCGGATCGACTACACCGCCGGTGACCGTGCGCCGATCGCGGCGGCGTCCGCCAACCCGACCTCGGGTCCGGCGCCGTTGACCGTCACGTTCTCCAGCGCCGGCTCCCGGGACCCGGACGGTGGGGCGCTCACCTACGCCTGGACGTTCGGCGACGGGCAGACCTCGACCGAGGCCAACCCGACGCACACCTACGCCACGGCAGGCAACTACACCGCCCAGCTCACCGTCACCAACCCCAAGGGTCGGACCGCGGTGGCCAACGTGCCGGTGACCGTGGGCAACACCGCTCCGACGGTCTCCATCGAGTTCCCACCGGACGGCGGCTTCTTCAACTGGGGCGACCAGGTCCGCTACTCGATCAAGGTGACTGACCCCGAGGACGGGCAGATCGACTGTGACAAGGTGCAGCTCCAGGTGCTGCTCGGTCACGACGAGCACGCCCACCCGCTGGAGCAGCACACCGGCTGCACCGGCACCGTCCAGACGTCGCTCGCCTCCGGGCACGGCGCCGAGGCGAACGTCTTCGCGGTCTTCGAGGCCACCTACACCGACGAGGGTGGTGCCGGCGGGTCCGGTGCCCTCACCGGCCGGCAGATCGAGGTCCTGCAGCCGAAGCAGAAGCAGGCCGAGTACTTCACCGCCACCGGGCGCGCTCCGGTGAGCACCGGCGGCGGCGACGCCGGCGTGCAGCGGGAGACCGGGGCGGACACCGCCGGCGGTGGCCAGAACATCGGCTTCATCGAGGACGGTGACTGGTGGTCGGTCGCTCCGGCGGACCTGACCAACATCACCGAGATCCGCTTCCGGGCTGCCTCGGCCGCCGCAGGTGGTCGGATCGAGGTCCGCGCGGGTGCTGTCGACGGACCGGTGGTCGCCACGGCCACCGTGCCGGCTACCGGCGGGTGGCAGACGTACACGGACGTGAGCGCGCCGGTCACCGGTGCCGCGAGCGGCTCGCTGTACTTCCTGGCCCGTGACCCGAACGGCGGCTCCGGTTCGCTGTTCAACGTCAACTGGATGGACTTCGTCGGTCGCGGTGTCACCGAGAACGCGCCGCCGGTGGTCAGCGCCACGGCCACCCCGGCCACCGGCACCGCACCGGTCACCGTCGCCTTCGACGGCACGGCCACCGACGCCGAGGGCGACACCCCGTTGACGTACGCCTGGGACTTTGGCGACGGAGGCACGGCGACCACTCTGGACGCCAGCCACACCTACGCCACCCCGGGCACCTTCACGGCCACCCTCACGGTGACCGACAGCAAGGGCGCCAAGGCGTACGCCACGGTGCCGGTGCGGGTGGACGCTCCGGACACGTCCTGCTTCGGGGCGCGTTCGGACGACTTCAACGGCAACAGCCTCGACAAGGAGCGCTGGACCAGCGTCATCCGGGAGAACCAGCTCTACTCGCTCAGTGGCGGCGCGCTCCAGCTGCCCACTGCTGTGGGTGACCTCTACGGCGCTCGCAACGACGCCACGAACCTGGTGCTCCAGGCGGCGCCGACCGGCGCCTGGGAGATGACCACCAAGGTCACGCTCCCGGTGACGGCCAACTACCAGCAGGCAGGTCTGCTGGTGTACGGCGACGACGACAACTACGCCAAGGTGGACCTGCTGTACAACGGCAGCCGTCGGGTGGAGTTCATCCGGGAGACGGCCGGCACGCCTCGCAACGAGGCCGCCGACGCCACCAACGCACCTGCCGGTGACACCGTGTACCTGCGGGTCACCAGCGACGGGACGAACCTGACCGCGGCCGTCTCGGGCGACGGGCAGACCTTCACTCCGGTCGGCCGTTCGGCCGCGCTCGCCGGCATCACCAACCCGCGCATCGGGGTCTTCGCCCTCAACGGCGGCACCGAGGCACCGGTCGTCAACGCGGCGTTCGATTCGTTCCAGGTCACGCCGGACGCCCCGGCCGGCCCGGTCGACCCGTCCGACGAGTTCAACGGTGACACGCTGGACAAGTGCCGGTGGGACGCGATCCTTCGGGAGGACCCGACCGGTTACCGGGTCACCGGTGGCGCGCTGCGCATCGACGTGCCCAACGGTGACATCTACGGCACCGACAACACCGGGCCGAAGAACTTCATCCTCCAGACCGCGCCGTCGGGCGACTGGACCCTGGAGACGAAGGTCGACGGCAGTCTGCTGAACGAGCAGTACCAGCAGGCCGGTCTGCTCGTGCAGGCCGACGACGACAACTACCTGAAGTTCGACTTCATCGCGGACAACCAGGCCGGCCAGACGGTGACGCGGCGGATCGAGTTCCGCAGCGAGATCGGCGGGGCGGTCCAGAACCCGCAGCCGGAGGTGACCAGCCTGACCAGTGCCGTGTGGCACCTCCGGTTGGCCCGCACCGGTGACACGTTCACCGCGTCGTACTCGGCTGACGGGACGACCTGGACCGCGTTGGAGGCGCTGACCAACACCGCTGTGGGTGCCACCCCGAAGGTCGGGTTGTTCACCCTCGGCGCCAACCAGACGGCCTCGAAGACCGCCGCGTTCGACTACTTCCGGTTGAGCACGAAGGTGGCCGACGAGACCGCGCCGGTGACCACGGCCGCCGTGTCCGGCACCCCGACCGAGGGGTGGTACACCGGGCCGGTGACGGTGACCCTCACCGCCGCCGACGAGGCCGGCGGTAGCGGGCTCGCCAGCACCGAGTACCAGCTGGACGGGGCCACCACCTGGACGGCGTACACCGCCCCGGTGGAGGTCACCGGTGACGGCGAGCACGAGCTGCGGTTCCGCTCGACCGACAAGGCCGGCAACGTGGAGGCGACCAAGACCGTCTCTGCCAAGATCGACGCCACTGCGCCGGTGACCACTGCGACGTTCGCTCCGGCGAACGACGCCGGCTGGCACAACGGCACGATCCCGGTCGTGCTGGCCTCCACCGACGCCGGTTCGGGTGTCAAGACGGTGGAGTGGTCGCTGGACGGTGGCGCGTGGACGCCGTACACGGCGCCGGTCGAGGTGACCGGTGACGGGCAGCACGAGCTGCTGTACCGCTCGACCGACAAGGCAGGCAACGCCGAGACGCTCAAGTCGGCGGTCTTGAAGATCGACGGCACCAAGCCGACGCTGCTGGTCTCCGGTATCGCCGACGGCCAGCTCTACGGTGACAGCCAGGACGTCAGGGTGTCCTGGCAGGCTGTCGACCCGACCTCGGGCATCGCGACAGTGGTCGGCACGTTGGACGGCCAGGCGTACGCCAGCGGCACCCTGCAGGCCATGTACGAGCTCTCGCTCGGCCTGCACGAGCTGACCGTGACCGCGACCGACAAGGCGGGCAACGAGACCACCTCGACGGTCCGGTTCTTCGTCACCACCTCGTTCCGGGACATGCAGGGTCTGCTGGACCGGTTCAAGGCGACGGGTCGGCTCTCGACCAAGGCGCACAAGCAGCTGACCAACAAGCTCGACGCCGTCCGCAAGTCCGAGGCGGCCGGCGACGACAAGGCGGCGGTGCGGCAGCTGACCGCGTTCCGGACACTCGCCTCCGACACCGCTCTGGTGGGCGAGGCGGAGGTCCGGGATGTCCTGATCCGGGACGCCGATGCCATGATCGTCCGGCTCGGCGGCGCGGCCAGCAAGGCCGGGGTCAAGGCGAACGACGGCGAATCGGTCAAGGGCACCGGACGGCTCGGTGGCGATGCCACCCGGCTCGCACCCGGTCGCCAGCTCTGATCCGACGAGGCCCCTCTCCGACGCTCCGGCGTCGGGGAGGGGCCTCCCTCATCAGTAGTGAGGAGATGTCCGTGACGGGTATCCGCAAGGCGTTGGCCGCCGTGTTCGTCGGACTGGCTCTGACAGTGTTCGCCGCTGCCCCGGCGGCCGCTCAGGCCGCTCAGGCCGCTCAGGCTGACAAGCTCAAACTCGTGGTGGCCGGCGACGGCGCCGAGGGGGTCACCATCCAGGCCACCTACCCCGACGGGCGTCGGCTGGACCGGGTGGTGCGACTGGTCCTCACCGCCACCGGCCCGGACGGGCAGAAGGTCGGGCCGGTGCAGTTGGAGCCGCAGCCCGAGGGCCAGGGCTTCTACAGCAGCGGTCCGGTGCTCACCGCCGGCACCTGGAAGGTCAAGGTGAACTCCCCCGCTCCGCTGGCGGGTGAGGCCTCCGCAACGGTGCAGGCCCGTGCCGCGCAGTCTCCGCCCCCGCCAGAGCCGGTCGCGGTGACCAAAACGGCTGACGGCGCGGGCGGTGCGGGCTGGTGGCCGTACGCGGCGGCCGGCCTGGTCGTCGTCGCCCTGGCGATGGGGGTGGCCATGCTGTTCGGCCGCCGCCGCACCACCACCTGACCCATCGGCAATAGACGACAGGGCCGGGCCGCGACAGCGGCCCGGCCCTGTTCCGTCTCGGCTTCCCTGAAGTCGGGGTGTCCCGCGCAACAGGTCACCCCGACTTCAAGGAACGCGAGTGGATCAAGCGCGGCACGCGCCGTCGAGCAACGGAACCGGCACGGCACCGCGCTCAGAGGATGGCGCGCAGCGCTGCCAGGTCCTCGTCGCTGGGCTCCCAGGTGCCGGCGGCGGCGTTGGCGAGGACCTGCTCCGGCGTGGTGGCACCGGCGATCACCGAGGTCACCGCCGGCTGGGCGGCCAACCCACCGATCGCCACCTGGAGCATGCTCAGACCCCGCTCGGCCGCGTACGCCTCGATCGCCTCGATGGTGTCCCAGTCGGCCGCGGCGAGCCGCTCCGCGTACCGGCCGCCGCCGGAGAGCCGGCTGCCGGTTGGGGGCTGCTCACTGCGCTTGTACTTGCCGGTGAGCAGACCGTTGGCGAGCGGGAAGAACGGCAGCATGCCGAGACCGAACCGCTCACACGCCGGGATCACCTCGGCCTCCACGGACCGCTCCACCAGGCTGTAGTGATTCTGAGCGCTGATGAAGCGGGCCCGGCCGTTGGACGAGGCGACCCAGTCCGCGTCGGCGATCTGCCACCCGGCGAAGTTGGAGTTGCCCAGGTAGCGCACCTTGCCGTCGCGCACCAGGTCGTCCAGGGCGGCGAGGGTCTCGTCGATCGGGGTGCCCGGGTCGGGCTCGTGCATCTGGTACAGGTCGATGTGGTCGGTGCCGAGCCGGCGCAGCGACGCCTCCACCGCGCGGGCGATGTAGCGGCGCGCACCGCGTGCCCCGTAGTCCGGCCCGTTGAGGCCGTTCATGTCCATGCCGAACTTGGTGGCCACCACCACGTCGTCCCGGCGGCCCTTGAGCGCCTGCCCGAGCAGCTCCTCGGAGCCGCCCTGCGGTTCGCCGTAGATGTCGGCGGTGTCGAACAGGTTGATCCCGGCGTCCAGGGCCGCGTCCACCACCGCACGAGTGCCGTCGAGGTCCAGCTTGCGGCCGAAGTTGTTGCAGCCGATGCCGACCACGGAAACCACGAGCCCGGAGTCGCCCAGCCGGCGATAGGTCATCTCAGTCACGAGATCCACCCTATGCCGGCTGGACGCGCCCCACCCCGGAGGCAGCTCAACCGACTACCTCGGTGACCAGCTCACGGGCGGCACCGATGGTGTCGGTGAGCTCAGCGGAGCCATGGCCGACGGACCGGCCCCCCCCAGGGGCCGCCGAGACGATCAACGCCCAGCGGCCCCTGGCAATACCTAGAGATCAGCAGGAACGGCTGTTGTAGGTGGCCCAGTAGGGGCCGCCGCCCTGAGGCGGGTAGAACCTGTAGTTTCCGTCGGGCGACCGCTGCAGGACGAACTGGTGCGCGCTGTACGGGCTGCGGGAACCCCTTGCCCCGTGATACACCACGTACCGCCACCCGTTCTGGTCGTCGTCCTGCACGAGCTTGTCGCCGGCCTTCGTCCAGCTGTTGCGGCCAGCTGAGCCGTCCGCGCCGAGGCTCTTGTCGCGCTGGAAGTTCCTCGTCGCGGCATCGGTCTGGTCGCCGAAGACCCCATCGATCCCGGACGAGGGCAGGTAGCCATTTGCCCAGAGGATGGTCTGCCACAGGCAGGTGACGTTCGAGCTGCGGTGCGTGCTGACGTTGACGACGCCCTCGTCATCGAAGTCGTCAGATACCCCACCGGTGCCGTGGACGTACGCCCGGCCGGTGTAGGAGCCGCTGGCCGCGGCCGGCGTGGCGACTGTGACGTTGATGCCGATGACCAATGCCGCGCCGACTGCGGGCACCGCAGCCCTACGGAGTACGCGGCGGACGGAGTGGAACGAAGACATGCATCTCCTTGCCTGGGTGGTGTCTACTTCGGATGGGCGATGGGACGGTTGAAAGGTAAAGTGGGGCCGGTACATTCGCCGCACAACTGGCGTACAGGTCACCCGCCCACCCCGTCATCCCGGGTGCGGCGCGCCTCCGGATTGCAACGCCCACCTGTGAGGTGCCTGGTTGCGTTTCGACATCCTTGGTCCGTTCCGGGTGTACCGCGAAGGCCGGCCGGTTCCGCTGGGCTCGGTGAAGCAGCGTCTCCTGTTGGCCACTCTGTTGCTGCGTCCCAATGAGGTCGTCGGCACCAACGAGTTGACCTCGATGCTGTGGGGCGACGAAGAGCCGGCGTCGGCCGCTGCGAACCTGCGCACCTACCTGCGCGGGTTGCGGCAGTCGCTGGGCGACGGGGCGTCCTGGGACGGGATAACCGCTGTGGCGGGCGGATACGTGCTCCGGGTGGGCCCCGACGAGCGGGACCTGGACCTCTTCGACGCCGCGGCGGCTCGGGGGCGCGACGCTCTCGTCACCTCCGACGCAGAGCGTGCCGAGGCCGAACTCTCCGCCGCGCTGGGCCTGTGGCGTGGGGCGCCACTGTCGGACCTGCCCCTGCGTTCGGCTCTCGCCAGGCGGGTGGCGCAGTTCGAGGAGCGCCGGCTGCTCGTCGAGGAGGACTACGCCGAGGCGGTGCTGGCGCTCGGCGCACCGGCCGACGTGGTGCGCCGACTGCGGGCCCTGCTCGACCTGCACCCGCTGCGGCAGCGGGCCTGGGGCCAGCTGATGGTGGGCCTGTACCGCATCGGAGACGTGGCCGGCGCCTTGGACGCCTTCCAGCAAGCTCGGCAGGCGCTGGCGGAGGAGACCGGCCTCGATCCCGCACCGGAACTCGTCAAGGTGTATGACGACATCCTGCATCACCGACCGGAATTGGCAGCGCAACCGCCATCGGGGTCGGACAGGCCGGTGCCGGGGCCGCACATCCTGCGCCCCGAACAGTTGCCACGAGCGGTACCGGAGTTCGTCGGCCGCAGCACCGAGCTGGCCAACCTCGACGCGCTACTGGACGGCGATTCACAGAGGTCGAGCACCGTGGTCATCTCCGCGGTGTCTGGCATGGCCGGCGTTGGCAAGACCGCCCTGGCGCTGCACTGGGCGCACCGGGTCGCCGGCCGCTTCCCCGACGGCCAGCTCTACGTCAACCTCCGGGGTTACGACGAGGCCGGAGTGGTGTCCCCGCTCGACGCCCTGTCCGAATTCCTCGAAGCGCTCGGCGTGCCCCACGCCCGGATACCCGCCGGCATGGAGGCCCGGACTGGTCTCTACCGCAGCCTGCTGGCCTCCCGCCGGATGCTCGTGGTGCTCGACAACGCCCGCGACTCCGCCCAGGTTCGCGCCCTGTTGCCCGGTTCCGGCGGCTGCATGGTCGTGGTCACCAGCCGTGACCGGCTCGGTGGTCTGATCGCCGCCGAGTGCGCGGTGCCGTTGACACTGGGCGTGCTCACGGCGGAGGAGTCGACGAGCCTGCTCGCCGGCCGGCTCGGGGCCGGCCGCCTTTCCTCCGAGCCGGCCGCGGTGGCCGACATCGTCGAGGCCGCTGGCCGGCTTCCGCTGGCGCTGGCGATAGTGGCGGCGCGCGTCGCCACCCATCCCACGTTCCCGCTCGGCGCCATCGCCGCCGAGTTGCACTCCACCGAGACACGGCTCGACGTGTTGGCCGACGGCGACGTGCGGCGCGTCTTCTCCTGGTCGTACCTGGCCCTGGGGCAGGAAGCGGCCCGATTGTTCACTCTGCTGGGGCTGCATCCGGGCCCGGATCTGACCGCCGCCGCGGCCGCGGCACTCGCGGGCATTCCTACCGCAGCCGTCACGCCGCGACTGCGGGAGTTGACCCGGCTCAATCTGCTGGCCGAGCACACGCCTGGCCGCTACGCCTTCCACGATCTTCTACGCGCCTACGCGGCCGAGCTCGCTGAGTCGTCGGAGCGCGCCGAAGAACGGGCCGCCGCCCGACAGCGCCTGTACGACCACTACCTGCACGCCGCCTATCCGGCCGCGCTACTGC
Organism: Micromonospora sp. NPDC002411; assembly: GCF_053592955.1. Lineage (NCBI taxonomy): Bacteria > Bacillati > Actinomycetota > Actinomycetes > Micromonosporales > Micromonosporaceae > Micromonospora > Micromonospora sp. NPDC002411. The sequence continues at coordinate 11,091 of NZ_JBSFBM010000013.1, forward strand.
TCCAGCCGCAGTGGCCCCCGATCGAGCCGGTGCCGCCGCTGCCCGTACCCGCCAGGCATTCGGTGACCGATCACGGCGGCGCGCTCGCCTGGTTCACAGCTGAGCACCGGGTGCTGATTCGGGTCGTTCGGCAGGCCGCCCAGAACGGGTTCGAAGCGTACGCCTGGCAGGTCGCCTGGGCGTTGAACACCTTCGTTGCACCGCGTGGCCCTGTGGCAGGACCAGCTCGACATCCAGCAGGTCGCGCTGACCGCCGCAGAGAAGATCGACGACCTCGCCGGTCAGGCTGCCGCCAACCGGCTGCTCTCCCGTGCACTGACCCGACTCGGCGACCGCGATGCCGCCGAGCACCGGTTGAAGCGCGCACTCGAGCTGCACGAACGCCTCGGCGATCCGACTGGTCAGGCGCAAACGCTGCACAACTACTGCGAACTCTGCTATCTGGACGGCCGTTTCGACGAGGCCCTCGCACACGGTCGCGAGGCGCTACGGCTCTACCGGCTGGCCGGTAACCGCTCGGGTGAAGCTCGGACACTCAACGCGATCGGTTGGCTGCTGGCCACCACCGGCGACTACGCCCAGGCCATCGAGAGCTGCACCGAAGCACTCCACCAGCAACGACAGAGCGACGACCGCAACGGCCAGGCCGCGACGCTCGACAGCCTTGGCTTCGCCTACGACAACCTCGGTGAACGCGACCGCGCGGCCGACTGCTACGAGCAGGCGATCCAACTTTTTCGCGACTCCGCCGACCGCTACCACGAGGCAGAGACCCTCATCCGACTCGGGGACACCCGGGAAGGGATGGGCGACCTGACCGCTGCCGCCTTCGCCTGGCGCCAGGCCGTGCGGATCTACGAGGACGTGGGCGACCCCGCCGCCGCGCAGGCCCGCCGCCGCCTCGAACGCCTGGTTCCGTAGTAGTCGGTGCCAGAGCCTGAGTCGCCCGGCGGCGGGGATCAGCCGACGTCCCAGACCGGTTCCGGGGTCTCCACCACCTCGTTGTCGCCCCGGAACAGCACGAACCGGTCGAAGGAGCGGGTGAACCATCGGTCGTGGGTCACCGCGATCACCGTCCCCTCGAAGGCGTTCAGGCCCGCTTCGAGGGCTTCCGCGCTGGCCAGGTCGAGGTTGTCGGTGGGTTCGTCGAGCAGCAGCAGGGTCGCCCCGGACAGCTCCAGCAGCAGCACCAGGAAACGGGCCTGCTGCCCGCCGGAGAGCGTCCCGAAGCGCTGGTCGCCCTGCGCGGCCAACTCGTACCGACTCAGCACCCCCATTGCGGCGTGCCGGTCCATCCCGGTGCGGTGCTCGTCGCCCCGCCAGAGGATCTCGACAAGGGTCTTCGACATCAGCTCCGGGCGGTCGTGGGTCTGCGAGAAGTGCCCGGGGCGGACCCGGGCACCGAGCCGGGCCACACCGTCGTGCACCACCGGGGCAAGCGCTCCCGCGCCGTCGACCGGCCCGTTCGCCGGGTCGGGGTCAGTGCCGCCCCGGGCCAGCAACCGCAGGAAGTGCGACTTGCCGCTGCCGTTGGCACCGAGCACCGCCACCCGGTCGCCGTACCAGATCTCCAGGTCGAAGGGGAACGTCAGGCCGTCGAGCTCAAGCTGCTCGCAGACGACAGCACGTTTGCCGGTCCGCCCGCCGGACAGCCGCATCCGGATGTCCTGGTCCTTCGGGGGTACGGGCGGCGGCCCGGCCTCCTCGAACTTGCGCAACCGGGTCTGCGCGGCCTGGTAGCGCGAGGCCAACCCGTCGTTGTACGCGGCCTTCTGCTTGTACATCAGCATCAGCTCGCGCAGCTTCTGGTGTTCCTCGTCCCAGCGCCGCCGCAGCTCGTCGAGGCGGGCGTGCCGGGCGACGCGGGCGTCGTGCCAGCTGGCGAAGCCGCCCGGGTGCACCCAGGCGCTGCCACCTTCGACGGCGACCACCCGGTCGGCACTCTGGGCCAGCAGCTCACGGTCGTGCGAGACGTAGAGCACGGACTTGGTCGACTCGCGCAGTCGTGCCTCCAGCCAGCGCTTGCCGGGCACGTCGAGGAAGTTGTCCGGCTCGTCCAGCAACAGCACCTCGTCCGGGCCGCGCAGCAGCAACTCCAGGGCGAAGCGCTTCTGCTGACCCCCGGACAGGGTGCGCACCGGCCGGTCCCGAACCGCGTCCCACTGTTGGCCCAGCACGATCGTCGCGACGGTGTCGAAGAGCACCTCGGCGTCGTACCCGCCGGCCTCGCCCCAGGCGCCGAGCGCGTCCGCGTACGCCAACTGGGCCTTGCCCGCGGTGTTGCTGAACTTGCCGCGGGCCTCGGCCGCCCGCATGGCGGTCTCGGTCTCGCCCAGCCGGCGGCCGGCGTCGCGCAGTGCGGGCGGGGCCAGCGACAACGCCAGGTCGGCGAGCGTCGACTCGTCGCCGATCATGCCGATGAACTGACGCATCACGCCCAGCCCACCGGCGCGTGCGACGACGCCGGTACGCACCGGCAGGTCGCCGGCAACCATCCTCAGCAGCGTCGTCTTCCCCGCGCCGTTCGGCCCGACGAGGGCGATCTTGGCGCCCTCCCCGACCCGGAACGACACGTCGGCGAAGAGTTCCCGACCGTCCGGCAGAATGTGCCCGACTCCTGCCACGTCCACGTATCCCACGCGGGGATCCTGCCCCAGTGAGGGCCAGAGGGGACATCCAATTACCGGGTGACTCGTAGCACCCGGAAGCCTTTCTGGCTGGCGTGCCGCTCCACCTGCCAGTTTTGCTCGGTGAGCCAGCGTTGCAACGAGTCACCGCCGAGGTGCCGGGCGACGACCAGCCAGCCGACGCCGTCCGGCGCGAGCCGCGGCAGCCAACGCAGCAGCAGCTCGTGCAGCCCGTCCTTTCCGATTCGGATGGGAGGGTTGGACCAGATCTCGGCGAACTGGATGTCCACCGGCACGTCGTCCGGCGCGCTGACCCGGACCCGGTCACCGGCACCGACGCGGACGGCGTTGGCGGCGGTCAGTTCACGGGCGCGGGCGTTGACGTCGACCGCCCAGACGGTGCTGTTCGGCGCGAAGTCGGCCAGGACGCAGCTGATCGGTCCGAATCCGCAGCCCAGGTCGAGCAGGTCACCGCTGGTGTCGGCGGCGGGCAGCTCGGCCTTGCGCAGGAGCACGGCGGTCCCCGGGTCGAGCCGGGTCGCGGAGAAGACCCCGCCGGCAGAGGCGAGCCGGTAGTCGCGGTCGACGACGGAGAACTCGACCTCGCGCGCCGGGGCGTCGCTGGCGGGTTGAGCAGTGAAGTAGTGGTCGCCGGTCACGTCGGCAATTCTCGCACCGGCCTGGGCGGGCCATGACGCGGCCTGCGCGCACAATTCTCCGAAATTATCACCAAAAGGGACAATGGCTCTTACTCTGGGCCACATGGTGTATCGGTACGAGTCCGATGAGGACGCTTTCGAGGAGTACCCGGAGCCCGGGTCCGATCTGTCGGTGCTCGGCGCCGGTCCGCCCCCGCCGGCCGGGCCATCTCCGTCACGCTTCCCCACGCCGTCGCTGCCTCGGCCGAATCAGCTCTCGCTGCCGTCATCCACGCAGCGGTCGTCCTCGCTGCCGTCATCCCCGCAGCTGCCGTCGTCGCCACAGCTGCCGTCGTCGCCACCGCCGCCGACCCGTGCCGAGATCCCGCCCGCCGAGCCCCTGGGCCAGGTCTACACCTCCGCGACGCCGATGGAGGCGCCAGCCCGGCGCGGCGGCGGCCGACTGTGGCAGGTACTGATCGGCGGGGCAGCCGTCCTCGTACTGCTCGCCCTCTGCGGCCTGGGTGCCGCCGCGCTGCTCACCGAACGCCAACCGCAACCGCAGTCCACCCCGACGCTCCAACCGAACGCCGCACCGCCGTCCGCTCCGGCGGAGCGGCTGACCCTGGACTCCCGGGACACCGACCAGGCCCCGCTCACCGCCAAGGAACTCTTCCCCGGCAAGGAGGTGAAGCTCGGCGACGGCCAGTCGACCTACCAGGTCGTCAAGACCCAGTCCAGCGGCAGTTGCGCCGTCGCCGCCACCGGCGAGGTCGCCGACCTGCTGGTCCGACTCGGCTGCAACCAGGTCGTCCGGGCGACCCTGCGCACTCCCGACGGCAACCACCTGGTCACCGCCGGCCTGTTCAACCTCACCGACAAGGTCAGCGCCGAACGGGCCCGGGACCGGGTTCGACAGCTGCTCGACGAGCGGCAGGGACGGTTCCGCGGGCTCACCGGCACCGAAGGCGACGGCACCGGCGTGCTGACCAGCGCCCCGGCACGGGTCGGCTGGCAGGTACGCGGGCACTACCTGGCGTACGCCCTGGTGGTCCGCGAGGACGGTACGGCAATCAAGGCGGGTGACGCCAAGGTCGGCGAGATCCTGTTCGACATGATCGAGCTGCACCTCAGCCGTGGAGTGCTGCAACAACGCGCCGACGGTGGCACCGCCGCACAGCCGACGGCAGCACCGACGGAGACCAACGGCACTCAGGGCGGCAGCACCGGGGACGACGACCTGCCGGGTGACTGACCCGCAGGTCAGCCCTCGATGGGGACCCGCAGCCGGCGGGTGAGGTCGGCGCGGCGGGCGTAGTCCGCCGGATCGGCCGGGTAGCCGACCGCTACCAGCGTCAAGCCACGCGCCGGTGCCACTGTCACCTCGCTGGAGCGAACCTGCTGGGTGAGCAGGCTGCCCGGCCACTCGACCGGGCGCCGGCCGTCGCCCGCCACCAGCATCGCCCCCACCAGGCTGCGCACCATCGCCTGGCAGAACGCGTCGGCCTGGACGGTGGCGACCAGGATGCCGTCGGGGTCGCGCCGCCAGTCCAGCCGGGTGACCTCGCGCAGGGTGGTCGCGTTCTCCTTGCGCCGGCAGTACGCGGCGAAGTCGTGTTCCCCGACCAGGCCGCCGGCAGCAGCGTTCAGCGCGGCCAGGTCCAGCGGCTTCGGCCAGGCCAACACCTCGTGCCGGCGCAGCGGCTCCGCGCCGAAGGGCGCGTCGGTGACCCGGTACTCGTAGCGCCGGAAGGTCGCCGAGAACCGGGCGTCGAAGTCCGCCGGCACCTCGGTCATCGCGCGTACGCGCACGTCGGTGGGGAGCAGCCGGGCCAGGCGTCGCAGCAGCCGCCCCTCGTGCTCCCGCCACACGTCGGCGGGCAGGTCCAGGTGGCACACCTGCCCGGTGGCGTGAACGCCCGCGTCGGTGCGTCCGGCCACCGTCAGCCCGGTGGCAGTACCGGCGCCGAGGACCAGGTCCAGGGTCTCGACAAGCACGCCCGCGACGGTGCGCCGGGTCGGCTGGGCGGCCCACCCGGAGAAGTCAGTGCCGTCGTACGAGACGTCCAGCCGCAGCCGGATCAGCTCGTCCACCTCGTACCTCCTGTAACGGGTCGGGCCCGACACCCCGATGGGGTGCCGGGCCCGACAATGCCCTTGATCAGGCCTTGTTCTCGGTGGCCTCGTCGCTGTCCTCGCGGGCAGCGTCGGTGTCACCGGACGCCGACACCGGCGCCTCGGAGTCCTGATCGGTCTCGGCCGACTTCGGGGCCTCCTCGGCCGGGGCGAGCGCCTCGACCTTGTCCTGCTGCGCGGCCTTGCGGGCGGCGGTCTTCTTGTTCACCTTCGGCTCGGCGACCTGAAGCTCTTCCACCAGCTCGATGATCGCCATCGGAGCGTTGTCACCCTTGCGCGGACCGGTCTTCACGATCCGGGTGTAACCGCCGGGGCGGTTGGAGTACCGGGGCGCGATCTGGTCGAACAGGGCGTAGACGACGTCCTTGTCCTTGACGACACCCAGCACCCGCCGACGCGAGGCGAGGTCACCGCGCTTGGCCTTGGTGATGAGCTGCTCGGCCAGCGGACGCAGCCGCCGAGCCTTCGTCTCGGTGGTCTGGATCTTGCCGTGCTGGAACAGCGCAGTGGCCAGGTTGGCCAGCATCAGCCGCTCGTGCGAGGGGCTGCCGCCGAGGCGGGGGCCCTTGGTGGGCGTGGGCATTTTTGGTGCTCCTCAGTTGTGGCGGCAGCGCGGACTAGAGCTGCTCGGTCTCGCGGTAGTCGTCGGTGTCGTAGTCGGCCTCGCCGAAGGTGTCCACGACGTGCGCCGGGTCGAAGTTCGGAGCCGAGTCCTTCAGCCCGAGACCCATCCCGGCGAGCTTCATCTTGACCTCGTCGATCGACTTCTGACCGAAGTTGCGAATGTCGAGGAGGTCGGCCTCGGTACGCCCGATGAGCTCACCAACGGAGTTGATGCCCTCGCGCTTGAGGCAGTTGTAGGAGCGGACGGTGAGGTCCAGCTCCTCGATCGGCAGAGCGAGGTCCGCCGCCAGCTGGGCGTCCTGCGGGGACGGCCCGATGTCGATGCCCTCGGCGGTCTCGTCCAGCTCCCGGGCCAGCCCGAAGAGCTCCACCAGCGTCGAACCGGCGGAGGCCAGCGCGGTACGCGGGCCCATCGACGGCTTGGTCTCGACGTCGATGATCAGCCGGTCGAAGTCGGTGCGCTGCTCCACACGGGTCGCCTCGACGCGGTAGGTCACCTTCAGCACCGGCGAGTAGATCGAGTCGACCGGGATCCGGCCGATCTCCGCACCGGACTGCTTGTTCTGCGCGGCCGTGACGTAACCCCGGCCCCGCTCGACGGTCAGCTCCATGTCGAGCCGGCCCTTGCCGTTGAGGGTGGCGAGCTTGAGATCCGGGTTGTGCACCGAGACGCCGGCCGGCGGCTGGATGTCGCCCGCGGTCACGTCGCCCGGGCCCTGCTTGCGCAGGTACATGCTGACCGGCTCGTCGTGCTCGGAGCTGACGCACAGCTCCTTGATGTTCATGACGAGCTCGACCACGTCCTCCTTGACACCGGGGATCGTGGTGAACTCGTGCAGCACGCCGTCGATCTTGATCGAGGTGACGGCCGCGCCCGGGATCGACGACAGCAGCGTACGCCGCAGCGAGTTACCCAGGGTGTAGCCGAAGCCCGGCTCCAGCGGCTCGATGGCGAACCGCGACCGGGTCTCGTTGATCGACTCCTCGGACAGGGAGGGTCGCTGGCTGATGAGCATCTTTTCTCTTCTCTTCCGGGACGCCCGCTATTTGACGTCCACGACACAAACTGTTCCGGTGGCCCGCCCTTCCGGACGGGCCACCGCAACGAGCCCGACTACTTGGAGTAGAGCTCGACGATCAGCTGCTCCTGGACCTGCGTGTCAATGACCTGCCGGGCCGGGAGGGAGTGCACGAGCACCTTCATCTGGCTCGGGATGGCCTCAAGCCACGCCGGGACCGTCTTCGAGCCGGCCTGGGCCTGCGCGACGACGAACGGGGTGAGCTCCTTGCTCTTGCCCCGAACCTCGATGATGTCGTGCTCCTTGACGCGGTACGACGGGATGTCGACCTTCTTGCCGTTCACCGTGAAGTGACCGTGCTTGACCAGCTGGCGGGCCATGTCCCGCGAGTGGGCGTAGCCGGCCCGGTAAACGACGTTGTCGAGCCGCGACTCGAGGATCTGCAGGAGGACCTCACCGGTCTTGGCCTGCTTGCCAACGGCTTCCTCGTAGTAACCGCGGAACTGCTTCTCCAGCACGCCGTAGACGCGGCGGGCCTTCTGCTTCTCGCGGAGCTGGAGCAGGTACTCCGTCTCCTTGGTGCGGCCGCGGCCGTGCTGCCCGGGCGGGAACGGCCGGGACTCGAACGGGCACTTCGGACCATCGCACTTGCTGCCCTTGAGGAACAGCTTCATCTTCTCCCGCCGGCAACGGCGGCAGTCTGCACCGGTGTAACGAGCCATCTCTCTCTACCTCTCAGACCCGGCGACGCTTCGGCGGACGGCACCCGTTGTGCGGCTGCGGGGTGACGTCGGCGATCTGCCCGACCTCGAGGCCCACTGCCTGCAGCGAACGGATGGCGGTTTCCCGGCCGGAGCCGGGGCCCTTGACGAACACGTCGACCTTGCGCATGCCGTGCTCCATGGCGCGACGCGCGGCAGCCTCGGCGGCCAGCTGCGCGGCGAACGGAGTCGACTTGCGGGAGCCCTTGAAGCCCACCTGGCCAGCGGAGGCCCAGGAGATGACCGCACCGGTCGGGTCCGTGATGGACACGATGGTGTTGTTGAACGTGCTCTTGATGTGCGCCTGCCCGTGGGCGACGTTCTTGCGTTCCTTGCGCCGGACCTTCTTTACAGCGGCTCCGGCACGAGCCTTCGGTGGCATAAGTCTTCTGCGCTCCTAGTTGACTTCCGATACAGGTTGCGGCCTGGCCGTGCTCGGCGGACCTAGACCCGTATTCCGGTCTACGTCTTACTTCTTGCCGGGCTTCTTCTTGCCGGCCACGGTCCGCTTCGGGCCCTTGCGGGTCCGGGCGTTGGTCTTGGTCCGCTGGCCACGCACGGGCAGGCCCCGGCGGTGCCGGATGCCGGCGTAGCAGCCGATCTCAACCTTGCGGCGGATGTCAGCGGCGACCTCGCGGCGCAGGTCGCCTTCAACCTTGTAGTTGCCCTCGATGTGGTCGCGGAGCTGCACGAGCTCCTCGTCCGTGAGGTCCCGAGCGCGCTTGTCCGGCGAAATGCCGGTGGCGGCGAGCGTCTCCAGGGCGCGGGTGCGACCGACCCCGAAGATGTAGGTGAGCGCGATCTCCAACCGCTTTTCGCGGGGGAGATCCACGCCGACTAGACGTGCCATGTGCGGGCGTACTCCTCGTTATGTGTGGCGGAGGTGTGGACCCGTCCCACCCCGCTACCGGCCGTCCCGTCTTTCCGACGCGATAAGCGCCGGCGACCGGGATCGGTCGCTGCCCAAGCGGGCCCCGGCCTCCGACCGGGGGTCAGCCACGAAGGAGTACGTCTCGCGTACCGCTCGCGGCTGGGACGAGCATGTGTGATGTGTGGGGCTGACTCAGCCCTGGCGCTGCTTGTGGCGCGGGTCACTGCAGATGACCATGACCCGGCCGTGCCGGCGGATAACCCGGCACTTCTGGCAGATCCTCTTGACGCTCGGCTTGACCTTCACGGTTGCCTTACTTCCCATCTGGCCCGGGGACGCGCGCTGCGCGACGCCGGACGTCGAAGACGGACACGGGACTTCCCGGCCGCCGTCAGGACTACTTGTAGCGGTAGACGATGCGCCCGCGGGTCAGGTCGTACGGCGAGAGTTCGACGACGACCCGGTCTTCCGGCAGGATGCGGATGTAGTGCTGCCGCATCTTCCCGCTGATGTGAGCCAACACCTTGTGGCCGTTCGCGAGCTCCACCCGGAACATGGCGTTCGGCAGGGGCTCGATGACCCGACCCTCGATCTCAATGGCTCCGTCTTTTTTCGGCATGTCCTCCGCTGTCCTGACGTCGATTGCTCCGGGCGGCCCACAACGCCTTACACGGAAATCTGATCTTGATCAGAAGACCGCGCCAGCCGCGGCTCCAGCTCCCACCGAAGCGCAGGGTGGGCATGCGGGAGTGGACGCTGTGCGCCGATCTGAAAGTGTACGCCCGCCAGCAGTCGCCCGCCAAACCGGCCACCCACCCCGACCCGCAGACTCTCGTCGATCATGAAGTTGACGTCACGACACGCCGTGGCCGGTGGCAACAACTTCATGATCGACCGGTTGCCCCCTGGGGGCTTTAGGCGGTGGGCGGTTCGTCGTCCCGTTCGCCGGCGCGCAACTCGCGCTTACGCTCCCGCTTCGACCGCTTACGCTGCCGACGGCGCTCCCGCTCGATCGACTGGCGCTGGGGCTCTCCCCCGGTCAGCCCCGTGATCGTGCGGACCAGCAGCACCGCGCCCCACGGCCCGGCCACCCAGACCGGCCAGAAGTAAAGCAGGTCCCGGCTGAGCAGCGAGGTCACCGCCCAGATCGTCACCACGATGGCTACCACGTTGAGGTACGGCAGCCACACCTCGGCCAGCCAGCGGGCGGTGACGCCACGGGTGGCGACCGGGCCGGGCTGGCCGCCCAGAGAGCCCACCGCCGGTGCCGTGGCCGAAGCCGGCGCCAGAGCGGACCGCTGCGGGGGCGTCACCGGCGGCAGATCCGTCAGCAGCGCTTCGAGATCGGCGTACGTGCGCGCTGCATAGGCCCGCTGCAACCGCTCGTCGTACTCGTGGAGGTCCAACCGGCCCTCGTTGAGGGCGACCCGCAACCGTTCGGCCACCGCTTCACGGTCCGCGTCGGCCGCTCGCATCCCGTCGCGCCCGTCCATGCCGGCAAGCATGCCACCGCCCCGCCAGTCCGGCCCGCCCGCGTCCCGGTCCCGCGCGCCCATGATCCACTCCAGATCGCCGACGTGGCGGTGTCCGAGCGACCTGCCACCGCCAGATCGGCGATACCGAGTCGATCATCAGAGTGGAGCGGTGTCGGGGTGCGCTGGCCGGTCGCCACACGGTCCGGGCGGTCACGTGGCCCGCCGGTCGGGGGTGACCGCCCGGCGAGGGGTGCCCCGACCGGATTCGGCCGGTCAGGAGGTCGTGGAGACCGCGGGCTGGCGGGCGGTGACCAGATCACCCAGTCGGGCCCGGCCCCCGTCGAACGCGGTGAGCACCCAGACCCCGTCCGGCAGCAGAGCCATCGAGTGCTCGACGTGCGCCGCCACCGAGCCGTCCCGGGTGACCACCGTCCACCCATCGGACAACTCGACGGTACGCGGGGACGCCATCGTGATCATCGGCTCGATCGCCAACGCCATGCCGGCGACCAGGCGTGGACCCTTGCCCGGGCGGCCGTGGTTGAGCACGTGCGGGTCCTGGTGCATCTCCGTGCCGATACCGTGCCCGCCGTAGCCGTCGACGATGCCGTACCGGCCACCCTTGCGGACGGCGGTCTCCACCGCGTGCGAGATGTCAGTGAGCCGGCCCTTGCCGCTCGCCGCGCCACGGGCGGCGGCGGCGATACCGGCCCACATGGCGTCCTCGGCGACCTCGGCCATCTTCAGCAGCGCCGGGTCGACGTCGCCGACCCCGACGGTGATCGCGGAGTCGCCGTGCCACCCGTCCAGCACCGCGCCGCAGTCGATGGAGATGAGGTCTCCCTCGGAGAGCACCTGCTTCGGCGAGGGGATGGCGTGCACGATCTGCTCGTTGACCGAGGAGCAGATGGACGCCGGAAAGCCGTGGTAGCCCTTGAACGACGGAACGCCACCCGCCTCGCGGATCGTCGACTCGGCGATGGCGTCCAGATCGGCGGTGCTCACGCCGGGGGCGACAGCCTCCCGCATCCGGCGAAGCGCCTCGGCCACCACCAGCCCGGCGGCCCGCATCTTCTCGATCTGGTCAGGGGTCTTCAGCTGGATGTCCAGCTGGGGACGACGCATGGAGCGATTACCTTTCGTTGCCGAACAGCGGGGCACGTCTCGCGTACCCCGCTGTTCGCACTCTATCCGCCGTGACTCGGCCGGACCTCAGCCGCCGTACGACCGCAGGGCGTCGATGGCCCGGGTGGTGACGTCCTCCACCGGGCCGGTGGCGTCGATCCCGACCAGCTTGCCCTGGGCGCCGTAGTAGTCGACCAGGGGCGCGGTCTTCTCGCTGTATTCCCGGAGCCGAGTCGCGATCGTCTCCGGCTTGTCGTCGTCGCGCTGGAACAGCTCGGCGCCGCACCGGTCACAGATGCCCGGTCGGGTGGTGGCGTCGAACTCGACGTGCCAGATCTTGCCGCAACCCCGGCAGGTACGCCGGCCGGACAGCCGCCGGATCACCTCGTCGTCGTCGACCACCAACTCCAGGACCAGATCGAGCGCCGTCCCCAGGTCGGCGAGGAGCTTGTCCAGAGCGGCAGCCTGCGGAGTGGTCCGCGGGAAACCGTCGAGCAGGAACCCCTCGCTGGCGTCGGGCTCGGCCAGCCGGTCCCGGACCATGTTGATGGTGACCTCGTCCGGAACCAGCTCGCCCGCGTCCATGTACCGCTTCGCCTCGACACCGAGCGGAGTGCCCTGGGTGACGTTCGACCGGAAGATGTCCCCGGTCGAGATCTTCGGCACCGAGAGGTGCGCGGCGATGAACTCGGCCTGAGTGCCCTTGCCCGCGCCCGGCGGGCCAACCAGAACGAGTCTCATCTACCGCAGGAACCCTTCGTAGTTCCGCTGCATGAGTTGGCTCTCGATCTGCTTCACGGTCTCCAGACCGACGCCGACCATGATGAGCACAGCGGTGCCGCCGAACGGGAAGTTCTGGTACTGCTGGTTGTCCAGCCAGATGAAGAAGAAGTTCGGCAGGATCGAGATGACGCCCAGGTAGAGCGCGCCCGGCAGGGTGATCCGGCTGAGGATGAAGTCCAGGTAGTCGGCCGTCGGCTTGCCCGGGCGGATGCCCGGCACGAACCCGCCGTACTTCTTCATGTTGTCCGCGACCTCGGTCGGGTTGAACGTGATCGAGACGTAGAAGTACGTGAAGAAGATGATCAGCAGGAAGTAGACCGCGATGTAGATCGGGCTGCTCGGGTTGACCAGGTTGTTCTGGATCCACGCCTGGGTCTTGCCCGGGTCGTTCTGGTCGAAGAACTGCAGGGCCAGCTGCGGCAGGTAGAGCAGCGACGAGCCGAAGATGACCGGGATGACACCCGCCTGGTTGACCTTGAGCGGGATGTAGGTCGAGGTGCCGCCGTACATCCGCCGGCCGATCATCCGCTTGGCGTACTGCACGGGGATCCGGCGCTGCGCCTGCTCGATGAAGGTGACCGCGGTGATGACCACCAGGACCAGCGCGATGACCAGGGCGAACATGTCCCAGCCCTTGCTGGTCTTGATCTGCCAACCCTCGCTGGGCAGGCGGGCCGCGATCGAGGTGAAGATCAGGACGGACATACCGTTGCCGACGCCGCGGTCGGTGATCAGCTCACCGAGCCACATGACCATGCCCGTGCCGGCGGTCATCGTCATCACCAGGATGGTCAGGGTCAGCCAGTCCGGGATGCCGGTGCCGGTGGGGATGATCGGGAACTGGTCGCACTTGTTCTGGAACAGCTGCCCGGAGCGGGCCAGGGCCACGAACGCCGAGGCCTGCAGCACACCGAGGCCGAGGGTCAGGTAGCGCGTGTACTGCGTGATCTTCGCCTGACCGGCCTGGCCCTCCTTGCGGAGCTGCTCCAGACGCGGGATCACGACGGTCAGCAGCTGCAGGATGATCGACGCGGTGATGTAGGGCATGATGCCCAGCGCGAAGACCGAGAGCTGCAGCAGCGCTCCGCCGGAGAAGAGGTTGAGCAGGTTCACCACCCCGGTGGTGTCACCCTGAATGGTGTCGAGGCACTTCTGCACGTTGCCGTACGAGACGCCCGGGCTGGGGAGCGTCGCACCCAGCCGGTAGACCGCGATGATGCCTACTGTGAACAGCAGCTTCTTGCGCAGGTCAGGCGTACGGAACGCACTGAGAAAGGCGGACAGCAACTTCTTCCTCCTGCGCGAGGCGGGCCGCCGGTGATCCCTGGCGGGTCGGGGTGGATCACGGGCGAGCGCCCGCAATCCATGACTGGGATGGGACTCTAACAGCCCTACCCCGCTACGGGCAGATGCGCCCGACTACATAAATCGATTCCGATATTACCGGGCGCTAGGACCCCAGGCAGACCATGGCGCCCGCCAGTTGCTCACACAACCGGACGGGCGCCATGGGTCTTACGCCTTACAGCTCGGTGACGGAGCCACCGGCGGCAGCGATCTTCTCCTTGGCCGACGCACTGAACGCGTGCGCCGACACCTGGAGCGCCACACCGCCGAGGTCCCCGGTGCCGAGGACCTTGACCGGGTGACCCTTGCGGACCGCGCCGGCCTCGACCAGCTCCAGCGGGCCGACCTGGCCACCGTTCGGGAACAGCTCAGCGAGTCGGTCCAGGTTGACCACCTGGAAGACCACCTTGAACTTGTTCTTGAAGCCCTTCATCTTGGGCAGACGCATGTGGATGGGCATCTGCCCACCCTCGAACGCCGCCGAGATGTTCTTGCGGGCCTTGGAACCCTTGGTACCGCGACCGGCGGTCTTGCCCTTGGAACCCTCACCGCGACCCACACGGGTCTTCGCGGTCTTGGAACCGGGCGCCGGGCGCAGGTGATGCACCTTGATCGTCATTACTCGACCTCCTCGACCTTCACGAGGTGGTTGACCGTGAAGATCATGCCGCGGATCTCGGGCCGGTCCTCTTTGACCACCACGTCGTTGATCCGCTTGAGACCGAGCGAACGCAGCGAGTCACGCTGGTTCTGCTTGGTCCCGATACCGGACCGGAGCTGGGTGACCTTCAGGCGTGCCATCAGGACGCCACCCCCGCCCGCGACGCCAGCATGGCGGCCGGCGCGACGTCCTCCACCGGCAGACCACGACGCGCTGCGACCTGCTCGGGGGACTCAAGCCCCTTCAGGGCCGCCACGGTGGCGTGCACGATGTTGATCGGGTTCGACGAGCCGAGGCTCTTGGAGAGCACGTCGTGGATACCGGCGCACTCCAGCACGGCACGCACCGGACCACCGGCGATGACACCCGTACCGGCCGAGGCCGGCTTGAGCAGCACCACACCAGCGGCGTCCTCACCCGTCACCGGGTGCGGGATCGACTGGCCGATACGCGGAACCTTGAAGAAGTGCTTCTTGGCCTCCTCGACACCCTTGGCGATGGCCGCGGGCACCTCCTTGGCCTTTCCGTAGCCCACGCCGACCGTGCCGTCGCCGTCGCCCACGATCACCAGGGCGGTGAAGCTGAAGCGACGACCACCCTTCACGACCTTGGCGACGCGGTTGATCGCGACGACCCGCTCAAGGTGCGGGGTCTTCTCGACGGGCGCGTTTCCGCGGCCGCCCTCACGGCGGTTGTCGCGGCGACCACCCTCGTTGCCACCGGACCCGCCGCCACGGCGCTGTTGACCTGGCATCAGCAGCCTTCCTTATCTCTCGTGACGGGGTTGTTAGAACTCGAGCCCGGCTTCGCGGGCGGCGTCGGCAAGCGCGGCGACACGCCCCGCGTACCGGTTGCCACCGCGGTCGAAGACGACCTTGGAGACGCCAGCGGCCTTGGCCCGCTCGGCGAGCAGAGCGCCCACCTTGCCGGCGAGGGCGCTCTTGTCGCCCTCCGCACCGCGCAGCGAGGCGTCCAGGGTCGACGCCGACGCCAGGGTGTGACCCTTGGAGTCGTCGACGACCTGGGCGACCATGTGCCGCAGCGAACGGGTGACGACCAGGCGCGGACGCTCGGCCGTACCGGTGACGTTCTTGCGGACGCGGAAGTGTCGACGCGCACGCCCGACGGCGCGCTTGGCGGCGACACCGCGGCGGCGCTTGAGCAGCGTGGCGCTCACTTCTTACCTGCCTTTCCGGCCTTGCGGCGGATGACCTCGCCCTGGTACTTCACGCCCTTGCCCTTGTAGGGCTCCGGCGGGCGGATCTTCCGGATGTTGGCGGCGACCTCACCGACCTGCTGCTTGTCGATGCCAGCAACGTGGAACAGGGTCGGCCGCTCCACCGTGAAGGTGATGCCCGCCGGGGCGGCGACGACCACCGGGTGCGAGAACCCGAGCGCGAACTCGAGGTCCGAACCCTTGGCGGTGACCCGGTAACCGGTGCCGGCGATCTCCAGGCTCTTGCGGTAGCCCTCGGTGACCCCGACGATCATGTTGGCAACCAGCGTACGGCTCAGGCCGTGGAGTTCCTTGGCCTTGCGCTCGTCGTTCGGCCGGTTGACGCTCAGCTGCCCATCCTCGGCCCGCTCGATCGTGATCGGCTCGGCGAGGGTGTGCTCAAGCTGGCCCTTGGGCCCCTTGACCTTGACGGTCTGCCCGTCGATCGTGATGTCGACGCCGGTCGGTACCGGGATCGACTTACGTCCAATTCGCGACATTTCTACCTGTCTCCCGTTACCAGACGAAGGCGAGGACTTCCCCGCCAACACTCCGCTTGCGGGCCTGCCGGTCGGTCAGCAGCCCCTGGGACGTCGAAATGATCGCCACGCCCAGCCCACCGAGCACCCGCGGGAGCCCGTCCGACTTGGCGTACACCCGGAGACCGGGCTTGGACACGCGCTTGATGCCGGCCAGGCTCCGCTCGCGGTTCTGGCCGTACTTCAGCTCGACGACCAGTCGCTTGCCGACGGCGCCCTCCTCGGGCTCCTCGACCGACCAGGTGGCGATGTAACCCTCGGCCTTCAAGACCTCGGCGATGTTCGCCTTGATCTTGGAGTAGGGCATCTTCACCTGATCGTGGTACGCCTGGTTGGCGTTACGCAGACGCGTGAGCATGTCTGCGATCGGGTCGGTCATCGTCATGGATTTCGTCAGCCTTTCTCGCCGGGGTTCCCGGGGCATCAGCCCCGGGCCTACGGCGAAGAGCAATACCTAATCGGTGCAGGAGTTCCCGGCCGACGGCCGGGACGCGGTCGCCCTTACCAGGAAGCCTTGGACACGCCCGGCAGCTCACCGCGGTGAGCCATCTCCCGGATGCAGACCCGGCAGAGCCCGAACTTGCGGTAGACCGCCTTCGGACGCCCGCACCGCTGGCAGCGGGTGTACGCGCGAACCGAGAACTTCGGCTTCGCGGCCGCCTTGATGATCAGCGCCTTCTTGGCCATCTCAGTTCTCCTTGAACGGGAAGCCCAGGAGCTTGAGCAGCGCCCGGCCCTCGTCGTCGGTCGTGGCGGTCGTGACCACCGTGATGTCCATGCCCCGCTGGCGATCGATCCTGTCCTGATCGATCTCGTGGAACACCGACTGCTCGGTCAGACCGAACGTGTAGTTGCCGTGCCCGTCCAGCTTGCGCCCGTCCAGACCGCGGAAGTCGCGGATACGCGGCAGCGCGATGGAGAGCAGCCGGTCCAGGAACTCCCACATCCGGTCACCGCGAAGGGTGACCTTCGCGCCGATCGGCATGCCCTCACGCAGCTTGAACTGCGCGATGGACTTGGTCGCCCGCCGCACCTGCGGCTTCTGGCCGGTGATCGTGGCGAGGTCACGGACCGCGCCGTCGATCAGCTTGGCGTCGCGAGCAGCCTCGCCGACACCCATGTTGACGACGATCTTGACCAGCCGCGGCACCTGCATGGGGTTGCCGTAGCTGTGCTGCTCACGCAGCTGGGCCACGATCTCGTTGCGGTACCGCTCCTTGAGGCGCGGCATGGTCTTTTCGGTAGCCGTGGTCATCACAGGTCCTTACCGGTGCTACGCGCGATGCGGACCTTCTGGCCGTTGTCGTCGATCCGGTAACCGACGCGGGTCGGCTTGCCGTCGGAGTCCAGGACCTGCACGTTCGAGACGTGGATCGGGGCCTCCTGGGTGACGATGCCGCCGGTCTTGGCGCCACGCTGGGTGGTGCTGATGCGGGTGTGCTTCTTGACCCGGTTCACGCCCTCGACCAGGACCTTGTCCTGCCGCGGGTAGGCCGCAATGACCTTGCCCTTGGCACCCTTGTCCTTGCCGGCGATGACGACGACCGTGTCGCCCTTCTTGACCTTCACGGTCACAACACCTCCGGCGCGAGGGAAATAATCTTCATGAACCGCTTGTCCCGCAGCTCCCGGCCCACCGGGCCGAAGATGCGGGTACCACGCGGGTCCCCGCCGTCCTTGATGATGACGGCGGCGTTCTCGTCGAAGCGGATGTACGAGCCGTCCGGCCGCCGCTTCTCCTTGGCCGTGCGAACGACGACAGCCTTGACGACGTCGCCCTTCTTCACACCGGCACCCGGGATGGCGTCCTTGACCGTGGCCACGATGACGTCGCCGATGCTCGCGTAGCGCCGACCCGAGCCACCGAGAACCCGGATGCACAGGATCTCCCGAGCACCCGTGTTGTCGGCGACGCGCAGTCGCGACTCCTGCTGAATCACGTCTATCTCCTATGTCTGCCGGTTCTCCGGCCGCCGTGGCGGCCGGAGCCTGGCGGAACCAACGCCCGACGCAACGCCGGGCGAGCTCGAGCCTTCGCTACTTGGCCTTTTCCAGGATCTCCACGATCCGCCAACGCTTGGTGGCGCTCAGCGGCCGGGTCTCCATGATGAGAACCCGGTCACCGGTGCCAGCGGCGTTCTGCTCGTCGTGCACCTTCAGCTTGCTCGTACGGCGCATGATCTTGCCGTACAGCGCGTGCCGAACCCGGTCCTCGACCTCGACCACGACGGTCTTGTCCATCTTGTCGCTGACCACCAGGCCCTCACGGACCTTGCGGCGGGACCGCGCGGTGGCGGTGGCGGTGTCTTCGGTCATGATGCAGTCACCTCAGTCGGCGCGGCCGAGAGCCCCAGCTCGCGCTCGCGCATGATCGTGTAGATCCGGGCGATCTCCCGACGGATGACCTGCAACCGCCGGTTGTTGTCCAGCTGCCCGGTTGCGGCCTGCACGCGGAGGTTGAACAGCTCCGCCTTGGCCTCCCGCAGCTTCGTGACCAGCTCCTCCTCGGAGAGCTCACGCAGCTCGGTCGCCTTAACGCCCGCTGCCATCAGGATTCACCCACTTCGCGCGTAACAATGCGGCACTTCATCGGGAGCTTGTGGATCGCGCGACGCATGGCCTCTCGCGCGGTCTGCTCGTTGGGGAAGGACATCTCGAAGAGAACCCGCCCCGGCTTGACGTTGGCGACCCACCACTCGGGCGAACCCTTACCGGAACCCATCCGGGTCTCAGCAGGCTTCTTGGTGAGGGCCTGGTCCGGGAAGATCGTGATCCAGACCTTGCCACCACGCTTGATGTGGCGAGTCATCGCGATACGTGCCGACTCGATCTGCCGGTTCGTCACGTACGCCGGCTCGAGAGCCTGGATCCCGAACTCGCCGAACACCACCCGGTTACCACCCTTGGACGCGCCACTGCGGTCCGGGTGGTGCGGCTTGCGGAAGCCCTTCGGGGGCTTGCGCGGCATCAGCATCTGTCAGCCCTCCTGCTGCGTTTCTGCCGGAGCAGCCGCGGCGGCGACAGCGGAGCTGTCGACCGGCTCGCCGCTCGGCGTCTCGGCCTGCTGCGCGATGGTGGTCGCAGCAGCCCGGCCGGCCTCGGTGCCACCAGCCGTGGTGCCGGACGAACCCGACCGGCCACGGCGCGGACGCTCGGGACGGTCGCCGCGCTCACCACGACGCGGACGGGACGGACCGGCCTCGGCCGGAGCCTCCCGGCCCGGAACGGCGTCGCCCTTGTAGATCCAGACCTTCACACCGATCCGACCGAACGTGGTACGGGCCTCGAAGAAGCCGTACTCGATGTTGGCCCGCAGCGTGTGCAGCGGAACCCGGCCCTCACGGTAGAACTCGGTCCGGCTCATCTCGGCACCGCCGAGGCGACCCGAGACCTGAACCCGGATGCCCTTGCAGACCGGGTTCTTCATCGCCGACTGCATGGCCTTGCGCATCGCCCGACGGAAGCTGACCCGGCTGGACAGCTGCTCGGCCACGCCCTGCGCGACCAGCTGAGCGTCCGACTCGGGGTTCTTCACCTCGATGATGTTCAGCTGAACCTGCTTGCCGGTGAGCTTCTCCAGCTCGCCGCGGATCCGGTCGGCCTCCGCACCCTTACGGCCGATGACGATGCCCGGCCGGGCGGTGTGGATGTCGACCCGAACCCGGTCGCGGGTGCGCTCGATGTCGACCTTGGAGATCCCGGCACGCTCGAGGCCCTTGGACATCATGCGGCGGATCTTGACATCCTCGCCGATGTAGTCCTTGTAGAGCTTGTCCGCGAACCAGCGAGACTTCCAGTCGGTCGAGATGCCGAGCCGGAACCCAGTGGGGTGAACCTTCTGACCCATTACTCGGCGTCCTCCGTCTTGCTCTGCGCTTCGGCCGGTGCGGCCTCCGTGGCCGGGGCGGCCTTCTTGGCCGCGGCCTTCCTCGGCGTTGCCGGCGCGACCGCTTCGACCGCCACGGTGATGTGGCACGTGCGCTTGCGGATGCGGTAGGCCCGACCCTGGGCCCGCGGCTGGAACCGCTTCATCGTCGGACCCTCGTCCACGAAGGCCTCGCTGACGAGCAGCGCGTCGGGGTCCAGCCGCTCGTTGTTCTCCGCGTTGGCGATCGCGCTAGCGAGCACCTTGTACACCTGCTCGCTCGCAGCCTGCGGCGCGAACTGCAGCACCGTGAGCGCCTCCTTCGCGGGCAGGCCGCGGACGAGGTTGACCACCCGGCGCGCCTTCATCGGCGAGATGCGCACGTGCCGCGCAACCGCCCGCGCGCCCGGAAGCACCGGAGCGTCGCCCTTTCCTGGCATCGCTGTAACCCCTTGTTCCCTCTATCCGTATGCCTGGCGGCGTCAGCGCCGACGGCTCTTCCGGTCGTCCTTCTCGTGACCCTTGAACGTGCGGGTCAGCGCGAACTCGCCGAGCTTGTGCCCGACCATCGCCTCGGTCACGAACACCGGGACGTGCTTGCGTCCGTCGTGCACGGCGATCGTGTGCCCCAGCATCTCGGGGATGATCGTCGAGCGCCGCGACCAGGTCTTGATCACGTTCTTGGAGCCCTTGTCGTTCTGAACTTCCACCTTCTTGAGCAGGTGGTCGTCTACGAACGGGCCCTTCTTCAGGCTGCGAGGCATGTCTTATCTCCCTCAGCCGCGCTTACGCGTGGCGTAGCGACGGCGGACGATCAGCCGGTCACTCGGCTGGCCCTTACGGCGGGTGCGGCCCTCGGGCTTACCCTGCGGGTTGACCGGGTGGCGACCACCGGAGGTCTTACCCTCACCACCACCGTGCGGGTGGTCGACCGGGTTCATGGCGACACCACGGACGGTCGGGCGCTTGCCCTTCCACCGCATACGGCCGGCCTTGCCCCAGTTGATGTTCGACTGATCGGCGTTGCCGATCTCGCCGATGCTGGCGCGGCAGCGCACGTCCACACGCCGGATCTCGCCGGACGGCATACGCAGGGTCGCGTACGCGCCCTCACGGCCGAGCAGCTGGATGCCGACGCCGGCGGAACGAGCCAGCTTGGCACCGCCACCCGGACGCAGTTCCACGTTGTGGATCGTGGTACCGACCGGGATGTTGCGCAGCGGCAGGTTGTTGCCGGGCTTGATGTCGGCGCCCGGACCGGACTCGACGCGGTCGCCCTGCTTCATGTCCTTCGGCGCGATGATGTACCGCTTCTCGCCGTCGGCGTAGTGCAGCAGCGCGATGCGCGCCGTGCGGTTCGGGTCGTACTCGATGTGAGCGACCTTCGCCGGCACGCCGTCCTTGTCGACCCGCTTGAAGTCGATCAGACGGTACTGGCGCTTGTGACCGCCGCCGTGGTGCCGCGTCGTGATCCGGCCGTGGGCGTTACGCCCGCCCTTCTTCGGCAGCGGAGCCAGCAGCGACTTCTCCGGCGTGGACCGGGTGATCTCGGCGAAGTCAGCGACACTCGAGCCACGTCGGCCCGGCGTCGTCGGCTTGTACTTACGGATAGCCATTGTCTACACCCCTCAGCTGACCGGGCCGCCGAAGGCCTCGATGCGGTCACCGTCAGCCAGCTTCACGATCGCCCGCTTGGTCGCCTTGCGCTGACCGAAGCCGGTCTTGGTGCGCTTGCGCTTACCCTGGCGGTTGAGCGTGTTGACCGTCAGGACGCGGACGTTGAAGATCTGCTGGATAGCGATCTTGATCTCGGTCTTGTTCGCGTCCGGGTGCACCAGGAAGGTGTACCAGTTCCGGTTCAGCTCGCTGTAGCTCTTCTCCGAGACGACCGGCGCCACGATGATGTCGCGCGGGTCGGCGATCGTGCTCACTTGCCACCCTCCTCGGTGGTCTCGGCGGGCACGCCCAGGAACTCGTCCAGGGCGTCCTTGGTGAAGACCACGTCGTCGGCCACGAGCACGTCGTACGTGTTCAGCTGGCCGGACTCGATCAGGTGCACGCGCGGCTCGTTGCGCAGCGACACCCAGTTCAGCTCGTCGGTGCTGCTCAGCACGACCAGGACCCGACGGGCCTCGGTGAGCTTCGCCAGCGTGGCCAGGGCCGCCTTGGTCGACGGCTTCTCGCCCGAGACGAACGCCTCGACGACGTGCACCTGCCCGGCGCGGGCCCGGTCGGAGAGGGCACCCCGCAGAGCGGCGGCCTTCATCTTCTTCGGGGTCCGCTGGCTGTAGTCGCGCGGCACGGGACCGTGCACGACGCCACCGCCGGCGAACTGCGGCGCGCGGATCGAGCCCTGACGGGCGCGACCGGTGCCCTTCTGCTTGTACGGCTTCTTGCCGCCACCGGCGACCTCGCCGCGGGTCTTGGCCTTGTGCGTGCCCTGTCGGGCCGCCGCGAGCTGGGCCACCACGACCTGGTGCATCAGCGCGACGTTGGCCTGCACGTCGAAGATGTCCGCCGGCAGCTCGACCGAGCTGCTGGTGGTGCCTTCGACGGTGCGCACGTCAACGGTGGTCACTTGGCCGCACCGCCCTTCTTCACCTTGCTCTTCGCCGCGGTACGGACCAGAACGAGCGCGCCCTTCGGACCGGGGATGGCACCCCGGACGAGCAGCAGGTTGTTCTCGGTGTCGACCGCCTGGACGGTGAGGTTCTGCACGGTGTACCGCACGCCACCCATCCGGCCGGCCATCCGGGTGCCCTTGAAGACACGACCCGGAGTGGCGCACGCGCCGATGGAGCCGGGCGAGCGGTGCTTGCGCTCGACACCGTGACCGGCGCCCAGACCGTGGAAGCCGTGCCGCTTCATCGGGCCGGCGTAGCCCTTGCCCTTGGTCTTGCCGGTGACGTCGATGGTGACGCCGGCCGGGAACTCCTCGACAGTGACTTCCTGGCCGAGCGAGTATTCCCCCGCGTCCGTGGTGCGCAGCTCGACGATGTGCCGGCGCGGCGCCACGTCCGCCTTGGCGTAGTGCCCGCTGATCGGCTTCTTGACCTTGCGCGGGTCGATGGTGCCGTAGGCCAGCTGGACCGCGGAGTAACCGTCCTTCTCGGCGCTACGAACCTGGCTGATGACGCACGGGCCGGCCTCGACCACGGTCACGGGAACAACGCGGTTGTTGTCCCAGACCTGGGTCATGCCGAGCTTGGCGCCCAGGATCCCCTTGACTTGCCTGTCCATTTGTCCGGTCCCTACAGCTTGATCTCGATGTCGACGCCAGCCGGCAGGTCGAGGCGCATGAGCGAGTCGACCGTCTTCGGGGTCGGGTCGATGATGTCGATCAGCCGCTTGTGCGTGCGCATCTCGAAGTGCTCGCGCGAGTCCTTGTACTTGTGCGGCGAGCGGATAACGCAGAAACGGTTGATCTCCGTGGGCAGCGGCACCGGGCCCGCGACCTGCGCCCCGGTGCGCGTCACCGTCTCGACGATCTTCCGAGCCGAGGAGTCGACGACCTCGTGGTCATAGGCCTTGAGCCGGATGCGGATCTTCTGTCCCGCCATGGTGGCTTCTGTTCCTTCTCTCGATGCCGCTGTGTTGCGGGCGCCTGTACCGGCTGGTACAGGCCCACTTCGCCGACCCCCGCGGTCGGGCGTGTCGCGCCCTCGGGCCGAGCTCCGCCCCATGGTTCCGGAGTGGTGCTGACCGCGCGGTGGGTCAAGGCGCCGATCGCATTACCGCGACCTGAACGCCGTGCGAGGGTGGTTGGCGACTGGGCCGCCAACCACCCTACGCTCGACTGACTCGCCACCCGGAGGTTCAGCGAAAGCCGAACACAGGCGACGAACTGTCGTTACGCAACCTGACTAGTATGCCGCACGACCGGCGGCGGGTCTAATCGGGGTTACCTAGTTCACTTGACGATCTTGGTGACGAACCCGGCGCCGACGGTGCGGCCACCCTCGCGGATCGCGAACTTGAGGTTCTCCTCCATGGCGATGGGCTGGATCAGCTTCACCGACATGGTGGTGTTGTCACCCGGCATGACCATCTCGGTGCCCTCGGGGAGGGTGACGACACCGGTGACGTCCGTGGTCCGGAAGTAGAACTGCGGACGGTAGTTCTGGAAGAACGGGGTGTGGCGGCCACCCTCCTCCTTGGAGAGGATGTAGACCGTCGCCTCGAACTCCGTGTGCGGGGTGGTGGTGCCCGGCTTCACGACGACCATGCCGCGCTCGACGTCCTCGCGCTTGGTACCACGCAGCAGCAGGCCGACGTTCTCACCTGCGCGGGCGTCGTCCAGGGTCTTCCGGAACATCTCGATCGCGGTGACCTTGGTCTTGAAGCCCTTCTCGCGGATGCCGACGACCTCGACGTCCTCGTTCGGCAGCAGCACGCCGCGCTCCACACGACCGGTGACGACGGTGCCACGACCGGTGATCGTGAACACGTCCTCGACGGGCATGAGGAACGGCTTCTCGGTCTCGCGCTCCGGCTGCGGGATCGCGGTGTCGACCGCGCTCATCAGCTCGAGGAGCTTCGCGGTCCAGACCGGGTCACCCTCGAGCGCCTTCAGCGCGGAGACCTGGACGACCGGCAGGTCGTCACCCGGGTACTCCTGCGAGGAGAGCAGCTCGCGGACCTCGAGCTCGACGAGCTCCAGGAGCTCCTCGTCGTCGACCATGTCGCTCTTGTTGAGCGCCACGACGATGTACGGCACGCCCACCTGACGAGCCAGCAGCACGTGCTCGCGGGTCTGCGGCATCGGGCCGTCGGTCGCCGCGACCACCAGGATCGCGCCGTCCATCTGCGCGGCACCGGTGATCATGTTCTTGATGTAGTCCGCGTGACCGGGGCAGTCAACGTGCGCGTAGTGCCGCGCCTCGGTCTGGTACTCGACGTGCGCGATCGAGATCGTGATGCCGCGGGCCTTCTCCTCCGGCGCCTTGTCGATCTCGTCGAACGGCGTGTAAGGGTTCAGGTCCGGGTACTGGTCGTGCAGGACCTTGGTGATGGCCGCCGTCAGCGTCGTCTTACCGTGGTCGATGTGACCAATGGTGCCGATGTTGACGTGCGGCTTAGTCCGCTCGAACTTAGCCTTCGCCACTGGTGTCCTCCTGTGGACTTCTTGGTTCGTACGCCCGGCGCGCCGGTCGGCGCTTAGGACTCTGTCGACAGCCTTTCCGGCCAGACGGCCGGAGAGCCTTTGTGGGTTCTGCGGCGATGAAGCCTACAGGCCCGGTCTCACGCGATCCGATCGTGGTGGCCGCGGGCGGGTGAAACCTCCCGCGACCAACCACGAATCACCTGCTCAGGGCGTTACTCGCCCGTTGCCTTGGCGATGATCTCCTTCGCGACGCTCTGCGGAACCTCGGCGTAGGAGTCGAACTGCATGCTGTAGCTAGCCCGGCCCTGGGTCTTCGACCGCAGGTCGCCGACGTAGCCGAACATCTCCGACAACGGCACCAGAGCCCGGACGATGCGGGCGCCGCTGCGCTCCTCCATCGCCTGGATGATGCCGCGGCGGGAGTTGAGGTCACCGATGACGTCACCCATGTTCTCCTCAGGAGTGGTGACTTCAACGGCCATCATCGGCTCGAGCAGTGCGGGATCGGCCTTGCGGGCCGCGTCCTTCATCACCATCGAGCCGGCGATCTTGAATGCCATTTCCGACGAGTCGACCTCGTGGTACTGGCCGTCCAGCAGCGTCAGCTTCACACCGACCAGCGGGAAGCCCGCCAGGATGCCGTACTGCATGGCGTCCTGGGCACCGGCGTCCACCGAGGGGATGAACTCCCGGGGGATGCGGCCGCCGCTGACGGCGTTGGCGAACTCGTAGGTCGGCGAGTCGTTGTCCAGCGGCAGCGGCTCGACGCTCACGATCACGCGGGCGTACTGGCCGGAACCACCGGTCTGCTTCTTGTGCGTGTACTCGACCTTCTCCACCTTGCGGCGGATGGTCTCGCGGTACGCCACCTGCGGCTTGCCGACGTTGGCCTCGACGTTGAACTCGCGGCGCATCCGGTCGACCAGGATGTCCAGGTGCAGCTCACCCATGCCGGAGATGACCGTCTGACCGGTCTCCTCGTCCAGCTGGACGCGGAAGGTCGGGTCCTCCTCGGCCAGGCGCTGGATCGCGGTGCCCAGCTTCTCCTGGTCGGACTTGGTCTTCGGCTCGATCGCCACCGAGATGACCGGCTCCGGGAAGGTCATCGACTCCAGGATCACCGGGTTCGCCGGGTCGGAGAGCGTGTCGCCGGTGGTGGTCTGCTTGAGACCCTGCACGGCGATGATGTCACCGGCCTGCGCCGACGGACGCTCTTCCCGCTTGTTGGCGTGCATCTGGTAGATCTTGCCGATCCGCTCCTTGCGGTCCTTGGTGGAGTTGACCACCTGCGAACCGGAATCGAGCGTGCCGGAGTAGACCCGCACGTAGGTGAGCTTGCCGAGGTGCTTGTCCGTCTGGATCTTGAAGGCCAGACCGGAGAACGGCTCCGAGTTCGACGGCTTCCGCAGCAGCGGGGTCTCACCGTCGGTGGCCGTACCCTCGATCGCGGGGACGTCCAGCGGCGACGGCAGGAAGTCGACCACGGCGTCGAGCATGGGCTGGACGCCCTTGTTCTTGAACGCCGAGCCGCAGAGCACCGGGTTGGCCTTGCCGGCGATGGTGGCACGCCGGATGGCGGCCTTGATCTCCTCGACGGAGACCTCCTCGCCTTCCAGGTACTTCTCCATCACCGAGTCGTCGACGTCGGCGAGGGTCTCCATCAGCTTCTCGCGCCACTCGGCTGCGGAGTCGGCCAGCTCGGCCGGGATCTCCTCGACCGCGTAGTCCTCACCCTTCTGGGTCTCCCCGCGCCAGGTGAGGGCGCGCATGCCGATCAGGTCGACGACACCGATGTGGTCGCCCTCGAGCCCGATCGGGATCTGGAGCACCAGCGGGGTGGCGTTCAGCCGGTCGATCATCATCTGCACGCAGCGGAAGAAGTCGGCACCGGTCCGGTCGAGCTTGTTGACGAAGCACATACGCGGGACGTTGTACTTGTCGGCCTGCCGCCAGACGTTCTCCGTCTGCGGCTCGACGCCGGCGACACCGTCGTAAACCGCGACCGCACCATCCAGGACCCGCAGCGACCGCTCGACCTCAACCGTGAAGTCGACGTGGCCCGGCGTGTCGATGATCTGGATCGTGTGGCCCTTCCACTCACACTTGGTAGCAGCGGAGGTGATGGTGATACCACGCTCCTGCTCCTGCTCCATCCAGTCCATGACGGCAGCGCCCTCGTGGACCTCACCGATCTTGTACGTGATACCGGTGTAGAACAGGATTCGCTCGGTGGTCGTGGTCTTACCGGCATCGATGTGCGCCATGATGCCGATGTTGCGTACGTTGGCGAGCGCGTCTGCGGCGGCCACTTCAATCCCTACTTATCGTCGTCTCGACTCAACTGGTGGCGGTTCCGGCGCCCGTGGGCGCCGGAACCAGGGTGTTACCAGCGGTAGTGCGCGAAGGCCTTGTTCGACTCGGCCATCTTGTGCGTGTCCTCGCGCCGCTTGACGGCGGCACCGAGGCCGTTGCTCGCGTCCAACAGCTCGTTCATCAGCCGCTCGACCATGGTCTTCTCGCGCCGGGCGCGGGAGTAGGTGACCAGCCAGCGCAGGCCCAGGGTGGTCGCCCGGGTCGGGCGGACCTCGACCGGAACCTGGTAGGTGGCGCCACCGACACGACGGCTGCGCACCTCGAGGGTCGGCTTGACGTTGTCCATCGCCCGCTTCAGGGTGACGACCGGGTCGGTGCCGGACTTCTCGCGGCAGCCCTCGAGGGCCGCGTACACGATGGACTCGGCGAGCTGACGCTTGCCGCGGAGCAGGATCTTGTTCACCAGCTGGGTGACCAGCGGCGAGTTGTACACCGGGTCAGCGACCAGTGGCCGCCGCGGAGCGGGTCCCTTACGCGGCATGTCAGCTCTTCTCCTTCTTCGCGCCGTAACGGCTGCGCGCCTGCTTGCGGTTGCGGACACCCTGGGTGTCCAGCGAGCCGCGAACGATCTTGTAACGCACGCCGGGGAGGTCCTTCACCCGGCCACCGCGGACGAGCACGATCGAGTGCTCCTGCAGGTTGTGACCGACGCCCGGGATGTAGGCGGTCACCTCGATCTGGCTGCTGAGCTTCACGCGAGCGACCTTGCGCAGCGCCGAGTTCGGCTTCTTCGGGGTGGTGGTGTACACGCGGGTGCACACGCCGCGCCGCTGAGGAGAACCCTTCAGCGCCGGGGTCTTGGTCTTGGTCGTCTTCGCCTGGCGGCCCTTTCGGACCAGCTGCTGGATCGTGGGCACCGGGTTTCTCCGCTCCCTTCGGCCGCATCCGCGGCCGCGCCGTCTGCTCGTTAACCGGCCTGATGACCGGCTCTCCTACATTCCGACCAGGGTCGCCTTGCGGAGACCCCGGCACCCGCGGTCGGGCGTGTCGCCCTCGTCACGGCTCCGTTGCGACGCTTTCGCGTGCGAACCGGAGTTTGTCACCGGTGCGCGGGTTACCCCGCCCCGGATCTTTGGCTTGTCGTGCCGCCGCCCGAACTCCGGAAACAGCGCACGCACGAGTTGCCCGGGCAGGCCCGGGCACAAGGGGAAAGAGTACCTACCACAACCGCCCAGGTCAAAACGGAATGGCCCGGCGACTGTCTCACATCCGCCGGCCGGATCTCGTCCTGCCCTGTCGCCCGCGATGGGCACCTACGAGCACAAGTGTACCGGCTTCCCCGCAGGACCACCCGTCGGCCCCGGGGCAGCACCGGAAAGCGCCGCTGGTGCCATGACGGCACCGAAACGGACGGGAGTGGCCTAGGCCAGAGCAAGGAGCAACGCCAGGCCCAGGCCCAGGAGGCTGAGCACAGCTCCCACCACGCCGCAGCTGATCCCGGCCACCGCCAGACCACGGCCGGTGAAGCGGACGGCCGGAGGCGCTACCGGCCGGCGGATCTGCCGCTGACCGAGCAGCCCGATGACCACGGCTGCCACACCCGTCAGCACCCCGAGCACCGCGAACGCCCCGGAGGCCCAGGCCCCACCCTCGTCCACGAACGCCACCCCGAAGCAGATCACCAGCAGCGAGACCAGGGCCGACGCGATTCCGGCCACCAGTGCCCCGATGGCCAGCCCGGACGTGACCGGCGCCACGTCCAGGTGCACGACACCGAACGGCGTACCCGGAACGGTCTCGACCCGCTTCGGCGGTCGGCGCTGATCGTCGGTCGGAGGCGGCGGAGGCCCAGCCACGCCGTTCCATCCGGGCGCGTGACCCGGCGGCGGCGGACCCCACCCCTGGGGCACACCAGGCCCGGACGACGGCGCACCCCACCCGGGCGGCACGCCGGGCCCGGACGACGGCGGGCCCCACCCCTGGGGTGCGTAGGTCGGCCCACCGGAGACCGGGTACGGCTGGTGGAAGCCGGTCGGCACGGTCGGGCCCCAGCCGGGGTGCGGCGCACCCCAACCCGGCGCGGAGACCGGGGGGTGCGGTGGGCCGCTCGGACCCGGTCGCTCCCAGCCACTCGGCGCGGGCGAGGCCGGCGCGGGCGGCGTCGATGCAGGAGGGGTCGGTTCGGGCGGGGTCTGCGCGTCCGGAGGGCTGGCCGGTTCGTCCGCAGGGGGCCGCGCCGGTTCCGTCACGAGGTCCTCCTGTCGAAAGGGCACCACCGCCGCACGGTGGACACCGGCCAGGCTACCGCCGAGGACACCGCCGCCGGGGCGCGGCCACCGGCGGGCTCAGTCCATGTTCGTCGGGTAGTCGTGGCCGAACGGCGCGCCGGCCAACCGGACCACACCGATCACGACCGCGATCACCACGGTGACCGCGACCAGCACCAGGCCGGTCCAGGCCATCCGCTCCCCCCGCCGCAGCCAGGCGCCTCCGGTCAGGAAACCCCCCGAGGTGTACGCCTCACGGCGCGCCTGCCGCGCCAGTTGCAGTGCGACGGTCGCCGGCACCACCCCGCCGATGAAGAGCCCGGTCAACATGCCGAGCAGCCCCAGTGCGAAGACCGCCCGTGCCTTCGTGGCACGGGCCGGATCCGGGTCCAGCGGGTGACGCGGGTCCTGCTGCGCGACGGGCACCTGCCCGGGTGCGGTCGTCATCCCCCCATCATGCCGAACTCACCGCCGGGGTGGGTGGGTCCGGACACGACGAGGCCCCCGGCGGACACCGGGGGCCTCGTCGTGTGATTGGTGCTTAGCGGTACGACCCGAAGTCGAAGTCGTCCAGCGGCACAGCCTGCCCGCCGGCCGGCCCGAACCCGTAGTCGGTCTCCGGGTACCCGGTCATCGAGTAGACCTTGGCCTTGGCCTCCTCGGTCGGCTCCACCCGGACGTTGCGGTACTTGCTGATGCCCGTACCGGCCGGGATGAGCTTTCCGATGATCACGTTCTCCTTGAGGCCGACCAGCGAGTCGCTGCGCGAGTTGATCGCAGCGTCGGTCAGCACCCGGGTGGTCTCCTGGAAGGAGGCCGCCGAGAGCCAGGAGTCGGTGGCCAGCGAGGCCTTGGTGATACCCATCAGCACCGGACGACCGGCGGCGGGCTCGCCGCCCTCCGAGACGAGTCGGCGGTTCTCCGACTCGAACAGCGCCCGGTCGACCAGCACACCCGGCAGGAACTCAGTCGAGCCGGAGTCGATGACCGTCACCCGCTTGAGCATCTGGCGGATGATGATCTCGATGTGCTTGTCGTGGATGAGCACACCCTGCGAGCGGTAGACCTCCTGGACCTCACTGGTCAGGTGGACCTGGACCGCCCGCGGACCCATGATCCGCAGAAGCTCGTGCGGGTCGATGGTGCCCTCGGTCAGCTTCTCGCCGACCGCGACGTGACCGCCGTCGTGGGTACGGAGCTTGACCCGCTTCGAGATCTTGTCGTAGACGATCTCGTCGCTGCCGTCGTCCGGCACCACGATGATCTTGCGCGAGCGCTCGCCGTCCTCGATCCGGATCCGGCCGGGGGTGTCGGCGATGGGCGCCTTACCCTTCGGGACCCGAGCCTCGAAGATTTCCTGAACACGCGGCAGACCCTGGGTGATGTCCTCACCCGCGACACCACCGGTGTGGAAGGTACGCATCGTCAGCTGCGTACCGGGCTCACCGATGGACTGGGCGGCGATGATGCCGACCGCCTCGCCGATGTCGACCGACTTACCGGTCGGCAGCGACCGGCCGTAGCAGGCCGCGCAGACACCCAGCTTCGACTCGCAGGTGAGCACGCTGCGGACCCGGACCGTCTCCACGCCGGCGGCGACGATCTTGTCGACCCCGATGGAGTTGATGTCCTGGCCGCGCTCGGCCACCACGGTGCCGTCCGGACCCTTGATGTCGTCGGCCAGCGTCCGGGCGTGCACGCTGGTCTCGGCGTGGGTGTGGACGACGAGCTTGCCGTCCAGCTTCTCGCCGATCTGCATCGGGATCGCCCGGTCGGTGCCGCAGTCCTCTTCGCGGATGATGACGTCCTGCGAGACGTCCACCAGACGACGGGTCAGGTAACCCGAGTCGGC